>JBCCEO010000718.1:0-4419 GCA_039030255.1 Planctomycetota bacterium
CAAGCGAAGATCAATTCGCTGTTGCCCCGGAACGCAAGCCAGCCGTCGTCGAGTCGCACCATCAAAGAAGGCCAAAAGCTTGGGATACGGTCATGTTCACATTGGACGGCAGTGCAAACGCTAAGAAGCCGAACTCCAGAATCTATGAAAACCGAAACGTTCGCGACTTTCACTGGGAATTGATCGAAGGTGCGAACCGGGAAATCCCATTCCGTTTGTCCTTTTTGGAACGCTTGGCCGAAAAGAGCATGGCATTCGGCCTCTTGCTTTATTGCAAACGCTGGATTGCTGATTGCTTCCAACCGCTTATCAACCTTTGCAGAATTGCAACTCAACGGTAACGTCGCGCTCAATGAACTTTTTTGTAGGTACCTGCCGATTGAGCTAGTACCCCATTCCGTCGCCCTTGAGACATCTCGATTCTTTTCGCGTTCTGGGAAAATTGGCGTGCCCAACATTCGAACGCTCGCGGTAACTTAAAGCAGTCCGAGGCGTTCTTTACGTTCTTGCTCTAGCTGATCAAAAGCACTTAGCCAGGATTCCTCCTGAAGGCCTGGGCCAGTTTCTCCCTCGCCTTCGCCCGTAATGCCTCGATTGATGAGGTCGATGACGATCAGTGCATCCAATGCAGTGAGGAATCCGTCACCGCTGACGTCAAAATCGGGCAATGCCAATTCATTTTCACGGCGAGGACGCGAGAGAAAAGTGCTAGAGTTTCTCACATTGACTTCGTTGATCACGATCAGCGCATCGATGCCTGAAACAGCACCGTCGCGATTCACGTCGGCCGGCAACGCAAGGTTTGTCCATGGCGACCGATCAATGACTTCTAATGTCAACGTAGACATTTCGTCAGCTCGAATGCCTGAGCTATCCTGCACGAGGAACTCAAGCTCAAGTGGACCTACCAGCAGTGCGCTCATGCTGACACCTGGTGCCAATCTCAAGACGCCATCAACTATTTGGAATCGTGGGTCAGATAGGATAAGTTCAAATCTAGAAGTCGGTGATCCGATTCCGTCTTCGACTGTGATCTCGCCGATCGGCATTCCTTCTCGGTCAATCGGTACATTGGAATTGGGAACGCTGATTACGTAAGGATTATCCTCCAGGTCAACCACGTCGATTGCGACGACGGACCGGACGTTTCGATGCGGCGGAACATCTTCGATCACTTCAGCGACTAACTCGTAGCGATTCTGGGTTTCAAAGTCGATTTCCGCGCCTGCGGCGAGACGAATTTCGCCGGTGGTCGTATCGATTTCAAACTGATCGGAGCCAGACAAAGCAAAGACGAAGCCATGATTGTCGTTGTCGGTGACTTCTAATGTCCCAACCACCGCGCCTGGCGCTGAATTCTCTGCAATCAGGAAGTTTTGAGGCGAAAGCACAATGGGAGCGAACAAATTCACGGGAAGCACATCGAGAAGCATTTGTCCCGTTTGTGAACGCATGGGGGTGCCGTCGTCTGTCGCTTGCACGAAGACGCGATACTGACTTTGAGTTCGATAGTCGACATCTTCGGTAATAGTCAGCAATCCAGTTTGTGGATCGATATGGAAGCTATCCTGGTCAGGTCCGAGTAGCGAGAAGGTAACGTTTGCGCCAAAATCGCCATCGACGGAATCAACATCAAAAAGGACGGAACCTGCCGTCAGTTCGTCCTGAATTTCGAGGTCCATCAAATCTAACGTGGGAGTGAATTCGTTGACGTCCGTGACACGGATCGTCGCTGCGAGGCTAGTTGCGAGCGGAGGACTGCCGCTGTCGGTGACCGTCAAAATGAGTGGAATCTGTTGCTCTGTTTCAAAATCGAGATCGGCGTTAACCCACAGGCGATCATCTTCAATCGTGAATCGATTGTCGGAGACCTCCCATGTCAATTCGTCGCCCGTATCAGGATCAATAGCAATTACGCCTCCGATAAATCGCCTTCCTTGTCCTTCCTCGATGACGTCGTTGATAAGTCGAACGTCGATCGGAGCATCGTTAATATTAACCACCGTTAGTACGACAGGAATATTTGCCGTTGCTCCCTCCTGGTCTCGGACCGAAAGTGTAAGGAAGCTAGTGCCAACGTCCCGATTCTCAGGCGTGCCATTCAACGCTCGCGTTGCAGGATCGAAGGTGAGCCAAGCTGGAACGCCCGCGCCCGCTCGAAGGCTCCAAAGCAGATTAGGAGAATCGATGTCCGTAAACAGACTCTCTTCCAGTATTTGATCAATCGGTTGCCCCTGAAGAACACTCAACTCCAATGATTCAGCATTGGCAATTGGCGCATCGTTGATGTTGATTACATGAATGGAAACATCGCCAGGCTGTTGAGAGGCCGCTCCATTGAACTCGGCGAAAACAGCTTCTAGCGGAACCCGATTGTTCGCCGTGCTGGAGTAATTCCCCGTATAGGTGTTGTCTAAGGCTGCGACCTGAAGCGGCGCCGGATGGCCAAAGAAATCGGCGGCCGGCAAAAAAGCGAGTTGGGCGTCGTTGTCAAGTACAATGCTTTGGGCCAAGTCTTCAATGGTACCGACTTCTAGCCATGTACCGCCCGTATTTACCGAGTAGTACCACTGCCCTTGCGCGGAATCGATTTCATTGCCAACGATCGCGATGCCTAGCATGGATGAACCATTGTCGACGTCGGTGAATGTGCTGGCAAAGATATCACTAACACGGGCACCCTGAAAGGCCTGCGTGTCTTCAAAAATCGGCGGAAGATCGGTATCGAGGAGTACGGGCGAATCGTTGGTTGGGATGACTCCGATCGTGGTCGTTAGGACCAATCCCTGTCCAAAAATGAATTCGATTGTTCGCGTTTGGTTGCCAGGATTATCACCGACATTCGAGAATGCAACGGAACGCATGAAAGTGTTCACTGCATCGTCACTGGCATTGCCGTTAAGCGTGGCAAAGACTCGCTGCCCATTGTTCGAAGTGATTGATCCAATAAGTTGGCCGCTAAAGAACAGTTGGTTGCCTTGAATACTTAGGTTACCAGTACTTGAGGCGCGCAATCGATCCTGTGCCTGCAGCACCGTTTCAAACCTAGCCTCGATGGTCAAACCAGAATAGCTGAATCCAGTTGGATTGATCACAGAGGCTTGAGGCGCTACTGCAACTGGCGCAGAATTCTCGACGTAGTCTGGCGAAGTTGGTCCTAAGTCAAAGCCGATTGGCGCTGCCGTAATTGATGCATTTGCGTCTGTGATATCAAAGAAGAAATTGTCGGAGCCGCGGACCATGAACCGCGCCTGCGTCGTGCTCACATTTGGAACGATAATCTCGTGCTGGCCGTCATTAGCCACGTTCTCGGCAACCAGGAACGGGAAGCTGAGGCCCCCATCGGCTGACATGTAAATGGAAACTTCGGTAGCACTAATTGGCGCTATGTCCGTAGCTGCAACGTCCCAAGTTAGAGGCTCAAACGAAAGTCCGTTTAGGAGTTCAGGCGTGTTGTGCGAAGTGATCTGGAAAGGAGAACCAGTATCAAAAACATTCAATCGAATGTCATCTGTTGAAACGCCGCCAGCGCCAATGCGATTATCCCGAGCCGTAACCCGGAAATTCAGCTCACGTGTGGTGGTCGGAATGGTCTCGCCGATCACGGTCGTATTATTGACGATGTCCTGCAGCCGAGGGAAATAACGCGTTGGGTTCTCCGATGGGACCCAGGAACGAAACAGCGGACTTGATCCATTGTCCCCGGCATTCACATCTTGCTGAGGGCCAAGGTCCATTTGTTCCCAGCTGTATGTAAGCGTGTCGCCGTCTGGGTCCAATCCCTGGGCTGTTAGGCCAAAAGGAGTGTTGGCGGGAATTGCAAAATTTGTCCCGGCTTCAACAAACGGAACGGTGTTGCCAGTCGGACGCCGCGAACCAACATTGGGAATCTCGGTATCCACATGGGCGAGAATTTCGTCGAGGCTAATGGCATGAAAATGCGGATCGCTGTTTTGTTGCAAATCATCGTCGCCACAAATCCCTGCGTAGGCTTGAATCGTGGTTCCACTTCCTGGTTCAAAAGCTGTTGGCCCCCAGCGAGCACCCGAGCAAGCTCCACTATCGCCATTGAACGTATGGTTACCACCGAATTGGTGTCCAATTTCATGTGAGACGAAGTCGACGTAGAATGGGTCGCCTGTAGGAGCCGGAAGTCCTGTGACGCCTCGGCCCTTGCGGTCATTGACACCAACGGATCCCAAGCTAGCAACGCCTCCACCGCCAGTCGAAAACACATGGCCGATGTCGTAATTTGCATTTCCAATCACGGCATCGAGGTTGGCTTGATTCTCTGCGAGCATCGTAAAGCCATTGTTGTTGGTGTAAGGATCTGATCCCGCATCGGTGTATACGACTTGGTCGTTGTTTGCGATTAACTCCATCCGAATCGTGAGCTCTTGCTCATACACACCAACTACC
>JBCCEO010000719.1:0-4417 GCA_039030255.1 Planctomycetota bacterium
CAGTGCCCCCGTTTAGTCGGTTAGTCGGTTGATAGTGCAGTGCCCCCGTTTAGTCGGTTGGGTGCCCGTTTAGTCGGTTGATTGGCTTGGCTATCGGTTCGTGCGTCGCCGGAAGGCCAAGCCGCCAGAAACAAGCCCCAGCAACAAGGCGCTCGATGGTTCGGGTACAGCCATATTGTCCACCGTCAGTGAGTACTGTCCGACAACCTGGTTTGATCCGTCGAGAATGTCCCGAATACCGGCGTTAAGCAGTGTTTCCTGATTGGGCACGGCCTCGCTCAGGTACGGGCCACCGGTAATCGGGAGCGGTGCAGTGCCTGCAGTAAGTGCGTTCCCGGTCAGAAGATCGTTCCCGGATACGACTCCGCCATTTGGTCCGCCCCGACCACCATGATCGAGAATTGATCGATTGGCGATATTGTCCACGACAAAAATCTCAGCGCCGCCAACTTGAGTCCAACTGACTCCTCCAGCGGTCGTGTAGAAATCCTTCCACTGATACCGGGCGGAATCACCGATAGACGCATCAGTTGCTTCCAGTGGATTCCCTGTAGCAGTGAATGTGAAGATATCTGTAGTGGTGTCGTAGTTGACATCAATGATGACGTCCGCCGACGCCTGACTAGATACCGTGCTGAGTATGAGAGCTGCGACCGTGGTTGCCAGAACCGGACGCATGCGGGAACCGAGATTCATGTGGATACCGTAGTAGTGGGAAAAGGACTGTATTTGCCGTTACTATTTCAATGGTACGGGCGGGCGACGAACGGACAGCCATAAGCAAAAATTCTCAAACACTGGAAAATAACCCGGGGCACACCACTTTGATCGCGATCACCCTACGGCCGTGGCCGTAGCTGCAGGCAGTTCAATGCAATCGTAGGCGATCATGAACGCATATTTCGTTACGGGGCTCTATCACAGTCAAATTGAAGCAAACAACTTGGTGACGATACAGACCCCACGAGCTGCGCCATTTGCGATGTGATGTTGGCAGATGTGACGGAACTATGCCGGCCGAAGCATTCGCATACCGGCGATGAGAAGTATCGAGCTGGATTCAGCTCCGGCCAAGTCTTGATCGACGGTTATCACGAAGACGTGAAACACCCGAGATTCCAAGAAAGAACCGCTGACGGCTAGAGTCGCGAAGTGCCGCTGAGAGCTGTGCTGGGGCGTCTGATCCGCAGGAGCTGCATTCTCAAGTCCTCCAGGCCCCTGTTTCGGGAGTCAGTACTCGTAACATGGCGAAGGTAAAATCGAAATCCTCTGGTGTCAGTAGGTCTTTCGCCTCGCGGCTTTGACAAGAAGCATGGATTCGACTCGTGAAAGAACTTCGAGATCGAGACCTATCGAATCATAGCTGGGTTGCCGTGATTCGCGATTGCATCCGTTTGTCTAGCGACCAAGTGGTAGGTGTAGCCGTTGGCATCGATGCGACTGGGGCGAATCATGTCCTGGACTTCAGTTTGGGCTGTACCGAAAATCTCAAAATGGCCAAAGGAATTGCTTGCTCGATTCACGACGCGAGGATTTTCATGCGAGCATCGTTTGTTTGTTATTCTCGATGCTTGCGATGCCTTGCGGTCTGCGGTGAAGAGCATTTCCCAGACAGTGAGGTGCAGCGTTGCTTGGTCCATAAGGAACGCAACATCACGGGGAAGCTATCAAGGCGTCTCTGGTGTGAACTGAACCGTCTTTTTCGACGTTCGCGATCCGTGCAAAGCTTCGAATCAGCGAGTGAAGTAGTGGAGGATCTGAAACGATTTCTCGATCCAATCAACGCAGAGGCCTACCGAAGTTTGCTGGAGGCTGGCGAGGATCTGCTGGCATTGCATCGCTTGAACGTCCCTAATTGTTACGCCGTTAATTGCTAAGCACCAACGCGATCGCGAACTCGTTTTTGAATACACTACGTCGCCTTGCACGGGTGACGCGTTTTCGCGCGGAGACAGACCAAGCCACTCGTTGGCTTGCCTACGCCTTGCTGGAAGCGGAGAAGTGCTTCAGCAAGATCCATGGGCTCAAGGACTTGCTGCATTTGGTGGCAGCCTTATCTAAGAAGCAATCTATTGCTACCGAGGCGAGCTTGACGGAACCCTTGCCGTCACCTGCGGCCCCAGTAGTTTTCCTGAGTTTCTTCCGCAAACGCAAAGTTGACTAATTGCAAAGTCCGGCGCGAAGCACTGCTCTGAGAGCCGATGGACTGTCGAGCGGAACTACAGTTCTGCAAACTCCATTTCAGGAGCTTCACCTGGGGTCATCTCGATGAGCACACGAATTGTATAGCCGCCATAGCATTTGCCGTCTGCCATGATCATCCAATCAGAAACCTGCGAGAGTTCGTAGGTTTTACGGTCTCCAAGCTTCAGTCCAGGAACATTTCTTGGGTCGTTTCCGCAAACTCCTGTGACTTCAGTCGCGGTGATCTTGGTTGGTTCAAACCAAATATGTTCAACGCCGCCACCCGAGGTTGGTACGGCAATTTTCACGCTTTGGGATTCGCATTCCATTGTTTCCCAGTTCGCAACAAACTTCGGAAAGGTCTTTCTGGCTGTCTCCATCGCTTCATTCATTTTCTTGTCATCAGCGTTCACATTGACGACAGGATCATCGACATTCTTACAGCCGCAAAACAAGGTTCCAACAAGAATTAAAAGAGCAGTTGAAGCACGTGTCATTTGTCGTTCCGGTGATTCGTGGAGTTTTCTGTCTTGGCAAAGGGTACAAAACGAAAGCAGGGAATCTGCTTGAGGATTCGAGAATCGGAGATTCCACTATCAAGTGCAATTCCCAACACTTGTCGCAGCGTAGCATAATACTGTTATATTGATTTGCCAACAAGGTTCTTAGCCGGAACGAGCTGGAGGATGAACTGAGAACGACTTCTTCGATTTCTCTCTAGCGATCTCCGAATCTTGTTATCACCAGCATTAATCTGTAAACTCGCTTGCAACTATTTCTGAATCCCAAGAGCCTTAGGGAACATTCATGATCTTGGTCGCTTCTATTGTTGTCGGAGTCGTTGTGCTCGCACTCCTCTACTGGCTTATCTTCGAAGATTGGGACGACTTTTGCGAGGCCGTTGGTTATGCGTTTAAACCCGATATCATTTCATGGTTTCAGGGTGAAGGGTTTGACGATTGGTGGGCAGAAATGAAGCTCTACATGATGATCGCACTTTCCGGATTTGCCGGGTACGGCACCTTCGTTGGGCTAACGAAATTGTTTGGCGGAGAGTAGGAAATTACATCGCAACTCGATCAGCTACAACGAGTCTTCCAGGACGCAGGGCGTATGGTGCTCAGAGTTTCGCATCGCGTTCTTAATTTCCATTCCGCCATGCTAGTTCTGCTTCTTGAGATCTTTGATTCTAATCATAGTACTAATTACGAATTCCAGGAGTACTGGTTTGCATTAGCAGAAGATGGGCGTTGTGCACTTTGACGCACGAGATTAATCAGGCGGAGCAGGTCTCTAAGATCGCTAAGCATTATGGCCGAACCGCTGAATGTGTTCTGCGAATATGATTATCCGGGATGAAAATTCGTCAGAGAGATCCGGATTGCGACAGACAATCAGACATGGGGTGAAGGAGTCCAACAACGGCCTCCGAATCACCTACACGGCTGCTACTTAGAAGCTGCAGTTTACTTGGACCATTGCTTCTGTATCGAAGATTCGGTCGTGCAGAAGCGGCGCCGATACTGCAGCTCGAACCGAGAGCCCGCTACTGAACTGAGCGTGCAATCCTCCGGTCACATTCAGGATCTCACGAATCGGAATATCTGCGACGAAAATGTTGGGTAGATTGAGCGGATCTGCCACTGAAAATGCGTCCTCATCCCCTATTGCTGTAGCTAGGTGCAATTCCGTTACGGCTGCTAGGCCGATCTGTTCGCTGCTCGGCGTCACAAGCCATACACCGCCGCCAATATCGAACTGAAAGATGGGCGGTTGATTGATCTTGGATGTTTGCGGAGCGCCATTGTTGACCGTCGTAATGAGTCGATCACCCTTGGTTGCTATGTCTAGCTGCAAGAAGGAATTGACAAACCAAATGTCATCATACGTGCGAAGCATGCCCAAGAAAGGTGTCAAATAGACTGCATCGGGGTCGAGTGTATAAGTCGCATTTCCGGACGAAATGTCTGATGCATATGCTAGTGATCCAGTTGGGGTTTCGACACGCAGTCCAGCAGCAAGAACACGCTTGTCATTAGCCAATAAAACCTTTTTCAAGATGACATCCAGATTTCCAAAACTCCCGCCTGCGTAGGCTGTGTTTCCCATTGGATCCATCGGGTTCATCGATCCTGCAATCGGCAAACGGAATTCGATCGAGGCAGCACCATCAAAAAATGTCTTTTCGAATCCCAATACAAATCGATCGAGGTGGGTATCGCAGCCAGAAAGC
>JBCCEO010000720.1:0-4392 GCA_039030255.1 Planctomycetota bacterium
CGGATCGGCAAATTTCTACTTTCCAGTGGTACTCGCCAGTTGTCACAATCGATCCAAAAAACTCCAACCGAATCCCGGCAGTGGCAAGTGCCGCGATAAAAACGAAAACAAACAGATGCCAAATACGAAATCTCATAGAAAGTAGCAAGTAAATTTCAGGCCTCGAAAAATGCTCCATTCGCCAAGAACAAACCTACGATCATTCTTCCGAGCAAGACGTCCGCTCCATCTGGATTGCGATTGTCCCTTGGCACAATCATCAAAAAAACGCGTTTGTTACCGAGACGCCGTTCCATCCAAACATCCACACAAGCATCTGCACTTGTCACTGTGAATTCCGCGATATCTAATCGCCGTACATCCTTGGATCTGGATTCTTGGCGTAGCAAATCTGTCTGGTAGTTCATATTTAGCAATACAGGGACTTGGTCGAAGTAATCAAACGGTGCTTCTAAAGTAAAAACGTTCTCCATTTGCTCAACCAACGACCCCAATCAAACGCGGTTCCAATGGATCTACATCGTTCTGTGACTAAAGAATACAGCAAACCAGCAGGCTCGCTAGCAGGAATGCCTTGCATATCCTGCAAGCCGCCGGTTGCCTCCGTCAGACCGCATCGCAGGAAGCGGTTGTCTATTTGTTGCCTCGCAATGAAGAGAGGTAGCGTATCAAGTCGCGGAGTTCAGAACGTGTCATCCCTGCTGTAAGTCCCTTGGGCTGACAAAAAAATACTTGCGGAGCCTTCGCAATTCTGCCTCGGCCCTCTTTAAAAGCTAGAGACGACGCTCGAATAGATGGCAAAGACTACTTGGAGCAGAGAGAATCCGGCGCTGGTAGGCAGCTTTGCTTTAGCAAATCGAGCGAATCGTTCAGTCGGTCATTACGAAATAGAGTAGCCCGCTCGGATCCACGAAAATCGTAGGCATGTGACTGACCTCGCCATTTGCGGCGCGAAAAATCGTCCCCTTTCTCCCTACGGACGCTCGAAGCCACTCCAAATCCACTGCATACGCCTCCTCAAGGAATGAAATTTGATCTGAGGAAAATGGTGAAGTAGTGGACTCCGTAACTCGGGTTTTGGGCGCATCCCAATGAGCCGCAAACTCTGCTCGAGCGAACTCAATGAGTTCATTTGGCGAGCCGTCTACGGCAAAAGCCTTGAAACGACCGCCTAGCCCAACCGAAGACCGTGCGTAGCAAAACTTTGTGGCAGATTCAGGAAGGATTCCAGATAATGTGCTTACTGACTGCCCCTTCTCGACGGCACGCCAAGCCTCCTGCTCAGAATGTGGAGTGGCCAGACTCCACATCGAATAGGCAAAAACAAATACAAGAACCAAGGCGATGCAGGCAAGACTTCTCAAGATGATCCTGAATAACGGTCGCATGAAAACACGCTTATTCCCGAGGCGCTCTGTCCCCTACGCGCAGCCAAAGCTCCGCGACGTCTAACGCTTACGCCGAACCACGGCCAACCAATCCTCGCTAGCCTCCTTTGGTGGCTGGCCGAGAGAAACACTTCCTCCGGATTTGATGCTAAGAACAGAACCAGTTTGAAGCATTCCGCCTGTTCGAGGGTTGAACCACTCAACGTTGAACTGGCCTTTCTGATTGCGCAAGTCGATTTCGGCTTCTCCACCATCTGGCAGATACACCAAGTAAATCTCGCCTGCTTTAGCGAAACAGAACTTTCCCGCCTCGTGTTCCGCATTCCCAACCAATTCATCTGCGTTTGACATTTCCCAAAACGGAACACCCTCTGAATCGAAGAACTCTAGGGCAAATCGACAGTAGTCCCAACTCTTATCGCGGCTTCGCCAGTCCTGGCAAACTATATCATTCTCAGCGAACTTATAGCCGAAATAGTATTCGTTGCCTGCTCCGCCAGCCATTAATGTGCCCCACAGAGTTTGTTTGCGTACTTTATGCTGCGTGTAGATCATAGCGCCGGTCTTATCTTTGCCGTCGAAGCCTTTGTATCCGAGGTCAGGACATTGTGCGTGGGCGGCACTGCCAGATTCATCGAAGGCGACAACCCAGGGGCGACCTGCTGCTTCAGACTTTTGGATCCATTTCAAAGTTTGAGCATGAGTGGTTTCTAGGCTACTGTTCTGAAGTGAGGTGCCGGTCAAACCCGATTGGTCCCCCAGCAACTTCGAGTAAACCTTATCTTGCTGGTCGGGAAACGTGTGCACGACGATGTTATGGTCGTATGCGTCGAGTTTTGCGATATAGTCGATCATCGATTTTTGTTGTTTGTTCGACTGCGTGTTCTCTTCACCAAGATTCCAATTCAACGCAAGGTTATGTCCAAACCTCGCAATAAGTTCCCGGCAGTAAAGTCGTCTTTGCCAGCCAAGGTTGCCTCCGTCAAGCGATTCGGGCACAAAACCACCTGCCTTGCCTCGGATATGATCGTCGTTTTCCGTTTCCTGCATCTTAAAGTGCAGATACATCCCTTGGATCGTTGCATGGTCAAAAAGAATGCCCCATTGATCGAGCTTGCTGCAGTCGTAATGCATCTTGTCACCACGATCGATAAACGGCCAAACATTGTCGCCGTCTCCGCCGGCGTTATAAGTCAGAAACGAAAATGCGTTGCAACCTTTACCCGAAAGGTAATTCACAGCACCGATCAAACCCTTGCCCCTGCCGTCCGCCCAACTTGGATCGCCTGGCTGCCAATCTCGCACATGAGGCTGCCAGGACTTGAGTGGAGCCTTCTTGGGATTGCCGGCGATGGTATTGTCAAACTCGGCATAGGCAAGCAATGTTTCCGGTGCATCAGCGCCTGCTTTTAGAAAGTATTTCTTGCTACCCGCGAATTGCAAGTAGCGTTTGCCCACGTATCGCAACCTTCCTTGACCACGCAGGTCGCGTCCTGCTTTGTCACTCGGCGCGACGTCGATCGTTCCTTCAGATGCTGAGTATTTGCCAACAACTTCCGAGGGTCTTGAGGCATCTAGGGCCACGTTTTCGCCCATACTGAAATTGACGGAGTACGTCCACTTGCCGATTCGATCAGGGGCAAAGTTGGCTCTCCAAACATTGCCTGCACTGGCCGATGTATTCGCCGCATTGCCGTCCGCCGCGAAATACCCTGGAATGACATATTGCGTACCATCCTCGTGTTTTAGCTGAACGCTAAAACTCAGATCCGTGAAGGGATTCGGAGCATTATCTTGCTCATGAGCAAACGGTCCCTGCAAATCGAAGGTAATTTTATGCCACTGCTTGAATTCGCCAGTTATTTCAAGCGAGCCATCGCCATCTGCAGCGCGAGGCATCTGCAAAGGCAAGTTGCTGACAGGCTTGGTAGGGCTAGTAGACTTATCCAACTGAGGCGCTTTGGTAGGCTGCCCCTCTAGTTCTGGTTTTGGCTCAGGTTTGACGAATGGGAAACTCTTCGGCATTTCGCCTGAATAAACAGCTGAGTTTGGTCCGACTCCATCAGGCCGTTTGAACTCGCGCTCTTTCGTCATAATCCACTTGTCAAACTCGAAGCCATCTTCGCGCATCGAAAAGTGGATTACGTGCTCGCCAGCTTTATCAACCTGCAGGAAAATCTTGTACGGTTCTCCACAGTGCTCACTCTCTGTCCTCTGCTTGCTTTCCCAGCGCCAAGTCTTCTTTCCTTGGCACCACTGCAATCGTTGTCCACTAGCTGGCCAAGTGCCGTCAATTCCGACATGCAATCCGTTGTCTTCCGAGCCCGTTGAATATGCACGAACCCAAACGTAGTACTTGCCAGGATTAGAAAAGTGAACTTTGTAACTTAGTACAGCCAACTTGCCGGGTTCAGGGGAGAAATTCTCTCCTCGGATCAATTTGTCATCATGGGTACGCCTGGTGTCAGGAAGTATTTCCAGATAAGCACCACCGCTTGCTCCTGCAACATGGCTTGGATCTCCGTCAGGTGAAATGCTCGGAGTCATTTTGCTATGGGTAAGATGGAATGAACGCTCGTCGTTCTTCGATTGATCAAAGTAGTGTTCGGCTTCTACTACGACTTTGCCATTGATCTCGGCAAAAATGGTTCCGGGATTGGCCACTTGCGGTTTTGCAAAGCCACTGTTTCCGAGTAGCGTTAAACAAAGGAATGCAGTGAAAATGAATTGCGAAGTGGAAAGTAGTTTTTGGGTCATGAGATAAATCATTGGGTCACAGTGGGATTGCAAGAGGCTTAGTCTAAACGACTGGCTTCTCTTTCCAAGCCAAGAGAACCGATCGATTCGTAGTTCGCACCCAGAAAGTTTGTAAGATTCGACACGAAGCTACGAAAAACGGTAAATTGGAAATTCAATCGCCATTTAATCAGAATCGCAAAGATCTATTCGACTGAACCACAGAAAGAAACACATCGATTCGAATGTAGCGGCGAACCGATCAAGA
>JBCCEO010000721.1:0-4365 GCA_039030255.1 Planctomycetota bacterium
CATCAATTGACACGTGGTTGGTCAGGCAAATCATCGTTTCGATCTTGGCCGACTCTTGCTCCACAGAAGCACCGGCTCGTCTTCAAGATGCTTCGATTTCGGAGTTGCCCAACTCGGATTTCGGATCTGCCCTCGGTGAGGGACAGCCGAAAATTCAGTTGGATAAGCTAAAGCAGCTCGTCTCAAGTTGTGGGTTGAACGCCTTAGATCGTATCGGCAAACCTTGCAAGCAAAGATACTTTTTCTAGCCAAATCTTTGCTAGCATTGTCAATATCGATGCCAAAGGTGAGGCATGAGTCGGATAAACTGCCCAAGTTAAAATAGACGCCCAGCAAGGCGGAAGCCCCTAGCTGACGCTGCGGGTTGGTGGAAAGACCCTTTGTGGCTCAGGAGACTGTGGATTGGTACTTTCGAAACGAACCTTCGGGCAGACAGGAATCGAAGCAACTCAGCTCGGTTATGGCAGTATGGGATTGCGCGGCCCGGCTACTTGGGGAGTTCGAGTCGTGGACGATGAATCGGCTGAGCGCTTTCTAAATCACGTGCTCGACGTTGGCATCAACTTCATCGACACAGCGCCCGTTTATGGAGTCACCGAGGAACGCATTGGACGAGCCCTTTCAGGCAGACGCAGCGAGTTCTTTCTGGCAACGAAGTGTGGATTCGAGTACACCCAGCACGCAGACCGCCTGGAAATGAAACACAATTGGACCCGTGATGTTGTGGCTCGGGATCTGGAGACCAGCCTAAAACGTATGCAGACCGACTATGTCGACTTGATGCAATTCCACGGAGGCAATGCCGAAACGCTGCAGTCTGCTGGCTTGATCGATCAGCTGCTCGAGTTCAAATCCCAGGGATTGATTCGGCACATTGGGGTTTCGAGCAAGATTCCGGATTTGGAAGGGTTGATCGCGCTCAGGGTCTTCGAGACTTTTCAGATTCCTTATTCTTGCCTTGCTCCCGAGCATCATGATCTTATTTCTGCGGCGGGGGCTACTGGAGCAGGCATCATTATTCGAGGTGGAATCGCGCACGGCGGTCCAGAGGCTGAGATTGAGCGTCCTGTGCTGAACCAAGTCTGGGAATCTGCCAAGCTCGACGAGCTGTTGCCAGATGGAAACTCGAAATCACAGTTCATCCTACGTTTCACACTCAGCCATCCCCACTGCGACAGCGTGATTGTTGGCACTTGCAATGAGCAGCATATGGCCGAAAACATCCGCGCCGTAGAACAGGGGCCATTGCCTGGCGAGTTGGTGCTTGAAATCCAGAATCGTGTGAGTGAGGTGCTTTCTCAGGATGCTCCGTCGTGAAAGCTCGGCGACCGTCGAAATGCGTAATCTGATTCAATACCAACGTTCCTGCTATGAAGCGGACAATCGCGAAACGGGTATCCGTGATCTTTGGAATTCGAAGAACCGGTTTCTGCGTTTCTTCAGCGGCCAGGATGTCGCGCTTTGTGGCACCATAGAACGCGTCCCACTCCCTTCAAAGTACGGAGCTAAGGTTCAAAAAGAGGCTTTCAAATACCGGCGAGACAAGACGCTGGTGTTCTGCGCTCTGGCAATCGTCGGAAAGAGTCCAGAGTCTTCACGTTCTGGGAAACAGATTTGTGCCCCGCTGGTTTTCTTTCCTGCGAGGATTGTGGAGCTTAAGGATAGTTTGTTCCTTGAGCCAAACTTTGAGGACATGCAGGCGAATGTTCCAGTGCTCTGTGAACTCGCCGCCTTAGATGGAATTGACGATGAGCATGTAATCAATGCTTTAAGCTCCTTGCCCAGCGCACCATGGACTCGCGACAAAGTGCATGTGATTGCAGCCACGATGGCTGAGATACTGCCAAGCGTTGACTTTACTGCCTTGTCGGTTTTTCCAGAACTCGTAGGTGAAGAGCAGCTGAAACAACAGAGCTGCGAAGCATCATTGTGCTGCCTGCCCTCCACTGCGATGGCCTTGCTGCCGAATTCCCCCAATACGCGCGGCGTTCTGCATGAACTGAAGCTCGTAGCGGAAGCCTCTCAGTACTCTGCCCCTTTGCAAGCCGTGTTGGGAGGCAAAAAAACTGCATCTCCATCGACGAAGAAACGTACTTTGCTGGCACCGAATATTCTGAGTCGCGCCCAAGAACGCGTGGCTCATGGTTGTCGTACTTTTACCGTGACGCTTGTTATTGGGCCACCTGGAACGGGAAAGTCACACACCATAGCTTCGGTTGCATTAGACCATCTAGCAAACAACAAGTCCGTTTTGATTGCGTCGAGGATGGACCAAGCGGTCAACGTCGTTGCGGACAAAATCGAGCAGTTTGTCGGCGAGTCCGACAGCATTGTACGCGCCGGTCGCAAGCAGCATCTTCGACGATTGAAGGATTCCATTGACAATATGCTGCACGGAATTTCGGCGCCAGAGGAATCGACCAAGACATCGCTTAGCATTCTGCGCGAATTACGTAGACTCGACAAAGAAATCCTGAAAGAAGAGCATTCGATTGATCAAAGCCAGAAACGTGAGATCGCTTGGGGAAAGGCCGAAACCGATGCTGGCTCTGGATTACTTAGCAGCTTGAAGAGGCATTTATCGAAAACGGTAAACGAATGGTGCCTTAGTGATTTTGATGGTTGGGACCGTATTGAGGCTTATCAAACTTTGCTGGAGAAACGCAATGAGCTCAATCGAGAATTTATTCGTCTCAATTTGCAGGAACGCAACGCGCAACTACTGAACAATCAACGCTCCGACTTGGTTCGATTTTCTCAGGCCATTCGGGCTCGAAGTGATGGCAAGCAAAAGCGGCTGTTCCAGGAGATTGATTTCTCCGCCCTGCTCCACGCCTTTCCAGTCTGGCTTTGTAAGTTATCTGATCTTGCCAACGTCCTGCCGCTCAAGGAAGAACTATTTGATCTTGCCATTCTCGATGAGGCGACTCAATGTGATATCGCAAGTTGTCTACCGCTGCTGCAGCGTGCGAAACGAGTTGTGATTGTTGGCGACCCAAAACAGCTTCGCCATATTTCGTTTCTTTCTGAGCAGCGTCATCAAACGATCGCCGGTGATTGTGGAATCGACTCTGAAGAGCAGGAACGCATGCACTTCAGACGGAATTCCATTTTGGATCTGGCGAGTGCAAACGCTAGGCAAGAGCAGATCGTGTTTCTCGACGAGCACTTTCGAAGCCTTCCCGGAATCATCGACTTTAGTAACCGTGAGTTTTACAAAGGCAAGCTGGCCGTCATGCGGCAACGTCCCCATGCGAATGCTCATCCAGCGAATGCTCAAAACGGCAATCGCATTATCCGCGTTCAAGGACAACGAGCCAAGACTGGCAAGAACAGCGTGGAAGCCGCCCAAATCCTTGCAGCGATCAAGACGCGAATAGGGCAACAGGTTGATCAGCAAGAGCATGCGGTTCAAACTTTCGGCGTGCTGTCTCCATTTCGCCAGCAAGTCGATTACATTGCAGCGCAGTTAGATCAAGGTTTGTCTATGGATGAAATGAAAAGGCATGACGTACTTGTCGGAACAGCGCATACTTTCCAGGGTGAAGAACGCGATGTAATGTATCTCTCGCTTGCTTTAGACGATGCATCGCACAGTGCAGCTTTTCGGTTTTTGGAGGATCCAAATCTGCTCAACGTCTCGATTACCAGAGCACGACATGCGCAAGAAGTTTATTGTTCGTTTGATGTTGAGAATCGTCCCGCCGAGAGCTTGCTTCGACGTTGGATGGCTTCGATCGAAGATTCCTCCGAGCAATCTGTGCGAGCCAAAGAATCATCCTGGGACCAGTTTCGCAAAGAGGTGGTGAGTGAGCTGGAAACGCTCGGCATCCAGGCATGGAAAGACTTTCCGGTTGCGGGTATTGCTCTCGATCTTATTGCCGGCAACGCAGAATCGATGATTGGCATCGATCTGGTTGGCTATCCAGGAGAGTTGGAGGATGCCTTTACGCTTGAGCGCTATCGCGTTCTGCATCGTTGCGGGCTGTCCGTATTTCCACTCAGTTATCGAACTTGGCTCAGTCAGCGCCAGTTTTGCGTCGATCGGATGGAGGCGGTGTTGAAGAAAGCCTGCCCAGAATGAGATTTGCTGCATTGGTCGACACCCGGGCTATCCGCGCAATGAGAAGATCTGAAAGTTGGGAACGCGAACTTCTTCTGGGTAATTCCGATCGGTTGATGGCGGAAGCGGTTCACAGAATTGATCCATGGCGAAGCCGAGCTCAAAGAAGAGTGTCAGCACGTAACTAAGTGGGCGGTGGTAGTTGCGTATCTTGATTCCACGCCATTCGAGGTCCATTGAAAAATGTTCCATGTAGCGATCGACCGTGCGGTAGATCTTCTTTCCGCTCTCGTCCTTGACCC
>JBCCEO010000722.1:0-4363 GCA_039030255.1 Planctomycetota bacterium
ACAAGATGGCATCAGCGCCTTGCCAGAATTCCGTAGGCTTGCCAGCGAAGCTCCCGTCATCATCATGACCGCCTTCGGCGACTTAGAAACTGCTGTCGCGGCGTTGCAAAATGGTGCATCTGATTATCTCACCAAGCCATTCGAGCTCAAAGACGCCCGTCGCAGTTGCGAGGCGGCTTTGGAAAGCGCAGGCAGTCGCCCCGAAGAAAAAAACACTGGTTCTCCAGAGAAAACCCGAGCGAGCGGAGAGTCCAAGCGTGGTGAAATCATCGGATCGTCACCCGCGATTCAGCAAATCTTCAAACAAATCGCCTTAGTGGCAGATAGCGATTTATCGGTGTTGATTACTGGAGAGACCGGGACTGGAAAAGAATTGGTAGCGGCTGCCATCCATCGTCACAGCCCCAGGCGCGACGCGCCCTACTTACCAATTGCTCCAGTCGCATTGAATAGTGATTTGATCGAAAGTGAATTGTTCGGACACGTCGCCGGCGCATTTACCGGCGCAGTTTCCGATCGGGCGGGTGTCTTTGAGCAAGCGGAAGGCGGAACAGTCTTGCTGGACGAAATCGGCGACTTGCCTCTTGGCACTCAAGTCAAACTTTTGCGCGTACTCGACCAGCAAGAGTACTTTCGAGTTGGCGACGTGCGTCCACGGCCTTGCAATGTCAGAATCCTGGCCGCCACCAATTGCGATCTACAACAAGCTGTGCAGGATGGCAGTTTCCGCGAGGATCTGTTTTACCGACTCAACGGCCTACGCATGCATTTGCCCCCGCTTCGCGAAAGGTTGCAGGACATTCCAGCCCTTTGCAAGTACTTCTTAAGTAGCCTCAATTATCGAGGAGCAGCATTTACAGAAGAACTCCTGGCTCAGGTGGTCGCTCGCCCTTGGAATGGAAATATTCGTGAACTGCGCAACGCAATCGAACATGCGGCAGTCCTTGCCCGCGGCCGAGCTATCACCCTGGAAGACTTTCCAGCCCCGCAACCAAGTCGTGAACATCTTTCGAATCAAGGATTTGAATCTGTCGTCCAAGATTGGTTTGCCGACGTCACGAAGGCCCTCGGAGAGCACCATATCGGGCTGCACGAAGCATTGCTGTCCGAGATCGAGCCCATTCTTTTTCGGCTTGCTTTAAAACACACCGGCGACAATCGCTCTAAGGCTGCCGAATTGCTCGGTATTCATCGTGCCACCCTGCGAGAGAAGCTCAGATCTTTCGACATTGAATAACTCATCACTGAGTAGATCTTCTCACGCTGAGCATTCGCGAATCTCGTAGCCAGCGCGAGAGATGTTTTACAACGCTCGTGGCCGAATTTTTCTTGATAATTTGTCAAGACGCGTTCACAGTTCTCACAATTCCCTTTCATTACGAAGCTGCAAGGCTTAAAGTAGTACTCGCACGCTTTTCTTAAGATTCTGGAATACAAGACTACGCATCGCTCGGATTCCAGAGCCCGGCATGATCTCCTCCTCAGCCTAAGACAACTCATGCGTAATTCGCTTCTCGTTGGTTTGTTCTTGATCCTTTGCATTGCCGGTTTAGCCCTCTGGCTACTTTACCCCAATCAACACCATATGCGATTCAACGACGCCCTGAACGCTGCGGCAAGGAGTGAGTTGGCCAAAGCTCATGAACTTGGGGCAGAGCTGCTGAAGTCCTATCCGGATTCCGCCGCGCTGCACCAATTGCTAGCCATTGTTGCTGTCAATCAACAAGACTACCCGAACATCATCAAGCACTACGAGGCGCTGGCTGAGTATGACGCGGACTATGAGGCTAAGATGCCGACATTTCTCCAGACGGACGAAGTAGAGATTGCAGATTACTTGGCCAATGCTGGGACAATGGCGATGCAAATGGGACACCTCATGACCTCTGAGCGTTGCCTTAAGTCTGCCATTCGGTTGAACCCAAAGCTTCATGAATCTCGCAACTTTTTGGCTCAATTGGTTGGAACTCAAGGAAGAACCTGGGAAATGCGCAAACTGACGCAAGAAATCTTGCTTACGCGGGAACTTGATCTCTCCCAAGCGCTCATCCTTGGAGTTCGCGATCCGATATTCATGGACGAATCGGTAATAAGTCTTTGGTCGCGCTCGCAGCCCGACGAGCCCCTCACCAAATTGGCTCATGCTGCCATGGCAGTTCGAAATGGAACGCCTGCAGGAGCCCTCGACGTAATGCGGGAAGTAACACAGAAACACCCTAACATCATGGATGCACACGCTTGGCTTGGCCGCGGATTGGCAAGTATCAACATGGATGACATTCCAAGTTGGAACCAAACCGTACCACGGGACGGTGATTTGCACCCGGATATTTGGTATTTGCGTGGAATCTGGGCGAGCGAAAACATGCAGTTGGACGCAGCGATTTGCTGCCTCTCCCAAACCGTACTACTGGACCCAGACCACCTGAATGGCAGTTTTAGACTAGCTGGACTCCTTAGGCAAAAAGATGCCGCGAAGTATGGGACCGAAATTGCAACGCTGCTGGATCGTGTTGATGCTCTGTCGAGATTGAGCACGACAGTCGATGCGTTTTACCGCGATGCCCAACGCAATACTTGTTTGCCAGAGAACGTGCTGATCGCTTGTGAGAGTACGATTCGACTGAATCGAGCCCGTGAAGCACGATTTTGGTTGAAGGAATTGGAAAACAATCCGCGCCGATTCAACTTTACAGACCAAATTCGCGCTCAAAAGGAATCGTTCGATTCTTCATTGAAAGTTGCGTCGCAAAAGCAAGAAGCACTTATCGCGTTGCTTTCGGATCTTACGAACATCGACAACATGCAAATCATTGATTGGGAACCCAAAACTCAAGACCAGCAAGTTGCCGGCGATGGCTTTGCTGCGCCCACTTTAAAAGACGAGGCCGATTCGCTTGGAATTCAATTTTCTTACGTTCCCGGTAGAGTTACTGATAGGCAGTCGATCCTGCAGCAAACCGGTGGAGGCGTCGCCGCACTGGACATCGACCTTGATGGTCTTACCGATCTCTATTTAACGCAGGGCGGCGATTTTCCGGGACTACCCGACGATGGGCGGAGCAACCTACTGATGTGGAACCGCGGTAGTCACTTTGAGGCGATTGAACCGCTCGCCGGCGCCACCGACCATAGTTTTTCTCAGGGGTGCGCTGTTGGCGACTTCGACAACGATGGCTTTGATGACCTTTACGTCGCAAATGCGGGACACAACACCCTTTTCAGAAACAACGGCGATGGGACCTTTACCAGAACACCTGGAATCTGGGACAGCATGGAATCAGACTGGACCACCAGCTGTGCCTTGGCAGATGTAAACGGCGACGGTCTTGCTGACATTTTTGACGTCAATTACCTGGACGTCCCCCAGCAGAATCCGGTCTTCTGTGATTCCGCCAGCACGGCAGACTGCGGCCCACTGACTTTCGATGGGGCAAGCGATCGCCTTCTAATCAATCGCGGCGATGGCACTTTTGCCGACCTTTCAGATACCTCCGGAATCGCAGGCCGCAAACAAGAGGCAAAAGGCTTGGGAGTCCTCGTGACTTCGCTGTCGAGCGAAGCTGGGCTGAACATTTTTGTCGCTAATGATATTCAACCCAACTTCCATTTTGCCAAGACAACCAACGATGGCAACGACCTAAGATTCCTAGAGCAGTCCATTTTGTCCGGCCTGGCAATGGACGAAGAAGGAGCAGCTCAAGCTTGTATGGGTATTGCGGCTGGTGACGTTGATGGCAATGGATTGATCGACTTGTACGTGACCAATTATATCGCTGAATCTAATACGCTATATATTCAAGTGTCCGAAGGATTGTTCGAGGATCAAACGAGACGTTTTCGACTGCGCCAGCCGAGCGTTCCGATGCTTGGATTTGGTACCCAGTTTATCGACTTCAACCATGACGGTTGGGAAGACATCGTCATCACGAATGGACACGTTTATGAGCATATCGATAATGAGCAAGGCGTGAAGTCCGAAATGCGTCCTCAAATCATGATGAACGACAACGGAGTGCGTTTTCGCGAAGTGTTGGACTCCGATTCAAACGCATGGATGAATGAGGCAGTGCGAGGACGAGGATTGGCCATTGTCGACTGGAATCGCGACGGTCGACAGGACTTTGCCGTCTCGGAAATTGACACTGCTTTCGCCTTGTGTACAAACAGGAGCGAAAATGTCGGCAATTGGCTAGCGATAGAGGTCGTTGGCATCACTTCCCAACGCAATTGCTTTGGGAGCAAAGCGGTCGCAACGATCGGCGATCGTCAACTGACTCGCATCCTTTCTGCCGGAAGCGGTTACATGGCTGCCAACGAACAAGTATTGCATTTTGGGCTCGGCGCGTCAGAACGAGTTGAT
>JBCCEO010000723.1:0-4358 GCA_039030255.1 Planctomycetota bacterium
CTCCCCGTCAGATGCTATTTGTCTTCTGCTTCTGCTGCGGACTTGCACTTCTCGCAAGTACCGTCGCTGCAGCAAGCTTCCTTATCGCCTTTCGCACAGCAACCGTCTTTGCAGCAATCAGCGCCACAGCACTTCTCTTTGCAGCAGTCCTCGGTGCAAGTCGCGGCGGTCTCGATTTCAGCCTTGCAGCATCCATCCTTGCAGCAGTCAGCGCCGCAACACTCTTCTTTGCAGCAATCACCCGAGCAGGTGGCTGCTTCGTCTGTAGCACAGCAGCCGTCCTTACAGCACTCAGCACCACAGCACTCTTCCTTGCAGCAATCACCAGTGCAGGTTGCGGCAGTTTCAGCCGCAGCCGGGTCATTGCTCTCGGCAGTCTGCTCAGGCATTTCCTGGCAGCCAACCATTCCAACAAACAGGGCGCATAGGGCAAACATAGAAATAAACTTGGACATAACGTCTCTCCAGTAAAGAAATTAGTTTGAATCGAATCTTGAAAAATAGAGCGAAAGAGAAATCGCTATTCGATCCAAACTCCTAACAGCGCTTGCCGCTGCTGATGAGCCTGTGGCAGAGCATCCGATCGATGGTCAATCGATGTGTCAGCACGGGACTGGAGGAAGACAAAGAGGGGTTCATCGCTAATAGCGACTTGAACCGGAAGAATTTGTGGCTCGTAGGGCTCAACACGAAGCCCGCTGTCTTGGCAGTTTTCGCATCCTTCATCGGAGGCGGTTTCGTCGTCGTTTGCATTTGACGAATCTGAAGTCTGCGAATCGCTACAGTTGCGATCGCCAAAGCACGACGACTTCGATTCCGGTTCGGTTTGGCAACAAGAATCGTCACCACAGGTAGCTCCCGAATCGGAAACTTCTGCTTTGCAGCAGCAAATAGCCTGCGCGCCGCAACAGCATGATTCCAGAAAAAAATTCGGGACCACCGCCAGCAGTAGCACCATCGCTACCTTAGCTGCTCGGCAAAGTCCGAAAAATTTCCTGTGGATCATTGGATACTAACCCGCTTCCAGTTCGTCTGCTATTGAAAGTTACGATTTTGACTAGGGGAGATCAAGTCAAAAATTTGGCAATTGAGACCAGTTTTCACCCTTGGCTACGATTTCACACGACTCGACAGCTCGTCCGTACTCGGAAGCAGACAGCAAAAGTTGGTCCGACTATCGAGACTGTCGCGATGCGCCATTTCTGCGGCCGCTCCGCTACATTGAATCTTCCCGCGAATCACTACGGCAACGGACGAGCGAAATTCTTCTATTAATTCTTCTATTAAAAAAGGCAGAACTAACATGAGTCTGAATGAACAACAGGAAACCATGTGCTCTGAGAGCCAATGGGATTTCTCAGATCTAAAGGCAGTCTTTCTAAACTGCACGTTGAAAAAGTCACCGGAGCTGTCGCACACCGAGGGACTTATAGATATATCGCGAACGATTCTGGAGAAGAATGGTGTGTCGACGGAAGTGCTTCGGCCAGTCGATTATGAAATTGCGACGGGCGTTTGGCCAGATATGACCCAAAAGGGTTGGCACAGGGATGATTGGCCTATTTTCTCGGAAAAGGTTATGGCCGCAGATATCCTAGTGTTAGGAACATCCATATGGCTCGGCGAAAAGACATCAGTATGCACTCGGGTGATCGAACGTCTCTATGCGACTAGCCACTTGCTGAATGAAAAAGGCCAGTACGCTTACTACGGTCGGGTTGGAGGCGCGTTAATCACGGGCAATGAAGACGGAGCAAAACACTGTGCCATGAATATTTTGTACTCTCTTCAGCACCTGGGCTACGTCATCCCGCCCCAGGCCGACGCGGACTGGTTGGGCGAAGCTGGACCAGGTCCAAGCTACCTAGATCCCGATTCGGGTGGACCCGAAAACGATTTCACGAATCGAAACACAACCTTCATGACCTGGAACCTCATGCATATGGCGCGAATGATCAAAGACGCAGGCGGAATCCCGGCCCATGGCAATCAACGAGCCAGTTGGGACGCAGGTTGCAGAAGCGATTTCACGAATCCCGCCTACCGCTAAGCCCCGAACCAATGGCTCGCTTCAGATGAATTGGCGCCCCCTGGTTTTCTTGTCCGTTTTGAGGCTCGCACAGCAATCCAATAGTAGAGGGATAAGTGGTGTGTCGATCAACCGTGGAGACTAGTAGTGAATATCCGGAATTGTTTGAAAACGGCAGGAGTAGGACTGATGATTCTATTCCTATGCAGCACCTGCGATGTAGCGAGAGCAGATTCGGGCGCGATAGCTAGCTGGGAAGCCGAATACAAAGTACAAGTCGAATACTGGTACTGGGACTCTGAAAGCTACCACTGGGAAGATTTCTATGTGTCAACAAATTACGACGCCGCGAATTTTGTCTTCCTCGTTTTGGATTTGGCGAGAAAAATGGGCACGCTCAATCAAGCTGCTCCACACGTCAATTGGAAGTTTTTCGCAGTCGACGTGCGGATGATAGTGGTTTACAAACGAGTGTACGAACCCAAATTCGTTTCTGATCAAACGTTGTTGCTCGATTCGAAAGCATGGATGGCAGAGGCAGGGAGGTAGATCTTCTAGTTTGATCACCTAGTACTAATGAAAGAGGCCAAGTATGAGCGGACGATTACATTCCATTCGACTGTCGGTGTCCTGTACCCTTCTCGGCATCGCGATCATCAGCCTCGGCATATTCCTTGCCTTTCAAGTTGAGAAGCAGAAATCCTGGTCGCCTGCCATGGCGCAAATCGCTGAAAGCGAGTGGGAGGAATCGGGAGAGGAGGTCGGAGTTCGTATCCGCGTCGAATACGAGGTCGATCGACGCCAATTAAAGCAATCATTCTTTATCAAGGACTGGGCAAACGATCACGAAGGACTTGAGAGCTATGGCCCGTTCTCAATTGCCCCTGAATCCATTCCCCGCATTTATCAGCCTGGCGCCGAAATCCAGAGACTCTACGATCCGGAGAAAGTCGATTCCGCTGTGCTTACGGCTGGTGATCACTGGATGAACGTCTATGCCATTCTCTTTGGCTTGGGCTTAGTTTGTCTTGGCCTTCTTTCTCCCATCCATTCTTTCTTGATATGGCGAGCAGACAGAATGACGAAGCCGCTGAAACGAGAGATGCTCGAATTCATCACCAACATCCAAGATTGTGAGAAGATGTTAGATGACTGCTCAAGCAAACAGCAACGCGATGTTCTTGCCAAACGCCACCAAGCTATGATCGAGCAATTTGCAATGCTCTACGGAGATTACGAAGAAATTGTCCAAGAGCTCGAGGAGGCCAAGACCCAATCAATTGTCGCATGAGGTCTCGCTCCAGATCGGGTTCGGAAGTCGCTAGATTGGCTCGGTGAGATTCAAGCTGCTGTTCGCGTTTTGAATTGACTATTGCTGCGCCAAGCCGTTTCTGCGTTGCTGATCCAATTCGACTGGTGATACGGCATTGCCGGGTGTTTTTTGCGAGGTGATTAGAACGACGCGGCTACTGCGCGACCCATTCATCCCATTGCTTGTCAAGCCATGTGGAATCGGGTGCATCATCTGTTATTAACACTCGGTATCTCGCACTGTAGGGATTCTTGCGATCAATCTGAAACTTGCCATCAACACAGGGTGAATAGGCAAAGTAGGGCTTGGTGGGATGCAAGCGAACGGTTTGCGGCGAACGGAAATTGGATGGATGGGAAAGCACGGCAATCGTGGCAGGTTGGCCGTCGATTTCACCAGTCAGCGCGACCCATTTGGACTTCTGGTGGTTGCCTTTGATGCGATCCGATCCGAGATCGTTGAGAAAAGAACTTGGCTCCCGGGAGCCCTTCCCTGCCTGGTCCTTGTCGTCCGAGGTCAGCCACTGGGAGCATGCTCTTAGCGCAAAGCCACCGTAGCGATTCTGCTTGATGATCAGCGGAGTATCGGTGAGTGCCGTTTGCTTCAGTTCCAGGTCAACGCAATTGTAACTGTCTTTCCTCTGGTAGACGGTGATTTTCCATCGCTCGCGCAGGATGTTGACCTGCGGTTCCTGTTCCGCGCGGTGAATCAAGTCGACTTCCAATTCAGCCTGGCCGTCCGGTTGCTTTGTTGAGACAACACGTTCATGCAGAACGCGGCCGGTGCCCTTGGCGAGGTTCCAAAAGTCAATCTCTCTTTTCTTGTAACTGGTTTTCACCCAAGCAGTGAAGATGCCATGCTGATGCGGATGATCCTTGGGAAACATGTCGGTAATCACCCGACCGTTCGGAGTCATGACCGGATGCAGGCAACCACTGCGATTGTAGATCGCATCAATGCCATCGGGCACCGGTGGCGACTGCTTGTTGTAGGTCAGGACGACTTGGTCACCGCGTC
>JBCCEO010000724.1:0-4357 GCA_039030255.1 Planctomycetota bacterium
ATCGATTGTGATTGATCCGACCGAAGCGCTGGTGGCTATCGACGTGAACAGCGGGTCTTTTCGGACGGACGATTCGGCCGAGGAAACCGCTTTTCAGCTCAACATGGCCGCGTCGAAGGAAATCGCTCGTCAACTTCGTCTGCGTGACTTAGGCGGTGTGATCGTCAATGACTTTATCGATATGCGGCGTGAAAGTCATCGCCGAAAGGTCGAGCGTTCGTTGCGAGATGCCATGCGACGCGATCGCGCGAGAACTAAGATCCTGCGCACCAGCCCGTTTGGTTTGATTGAAATGACGCGGCAGCGTATTCGACCCAGCCTCAAACGCAGCGTGTATGAAGATTGCCCTTGCTGCTCAGGACGCGCAGTCGTCAAAACGGCGGAAAGCATGTCCATCGAAGTTGTCCGTGTCCTGATGATGACTTGCCAGCAACCCAAGGCAAATCGAGTTACGATACGAGTCAACGACAAGGTTGCGGCGTACTTGAATAATCGCAAGCGACGTGATGTGATGCAAATCGAAGAGGACAACGACGTCAGCATTCAGATTTTGGGCAGCGAAGCATTGTTTCCCGAGCACTTTGAGTGTGATTGCCGGGATAGCGAGGGCAATTTGCTAACCTTGCCGTTCCTCGAAGTCGAAGAGCGACGTCCCGCTCCTTCCACCCGTCAATAAGTTGTTCAAGTTTGTCAAATTCGCCGAGGCGATCTTGGCTCTCTCAGTTGACCGTCCGCTGAGCAGTAAGCCGAGGTCGCCTAGCATTCGACGGTTGCCGACTACATCATGATAGGAAACATAGAGGAACAAGCATGAGAAAGATTCTGGTCACAGGCGCGGCCGGTTTTATTGGCTACCACATGGCGCAAGCCTTGCTGGATAGTGGCGAATATGTGGTTGGACTTGATAATCTCAATGACTATTATTCGGTCGATCTAAAACGAGCACGTTTGGACGCCATCCAGTCAGACAACTTCGAATTCGTGGAAGGAGATTTGGCGCGTCGTGAGTTGCTGGAAGGATTGTTTGAGCAGCATCAGTTCGAGCGTGTCGTCAACTTGGCCGCGCAAGCCGGCGTGCGCTATTCGCTTGAGAACCCCGCTGCCTACATCGACTGCAATCTTGTTGGTTTCGCGAACCTTTTGGAATGTTGCCGGCACCACAAAACGGGGCATCTGCTCTACGCAAGTAGTAGCAGTGTATACGGTGCAAATAAAAAACAGCCTTTTTCGGTAGAGCATTCGGTTGATCACCCGGTAAGCCTTTATGCGGCGACGAAGAAGGCGAATGAGCTGCTTGCGCATTCGTATAGCCACTTGTATATGCTGCCCACAACTGGCCTCCGATTCTTCACCGTCTACGGGCCATGGGGACGACCCGATATGGCGGCCTACTTGTTCACCAAAGCCATTTTTGAAGACAAGCCGATCAAGGTCTTCAACCATGGCAAGATGCAGCGCGATTTCACTTATGTTGACGACATTGTGGAGGCGATGGTGCGTCTGGTCGATTACGTGGCCAAGCCGGATCCTGACTTCGATGTCATGCAGCCCAGTCCGCAATCTAGCTACTGCCCCTACCGTGTGTTCAACATTGGGAACAATCAGCCGGTTGAGCTTGGAAGGTTCATCGAGGTTTTGGAGAGTGCGATTGGGAAAGAGGCCGAAAAGGATTACATGCCTTTGCAACCCGGCGACGTCATTTCTACTTTCGCTGACGTGAATGCTCTTGAGAAAGCCATCGATTTTAAGCCGGAAACGTCGATCGAATCTGGCGTCGGAAAGTTCGTTGATTGGTACCGTGAGTACCACCAAATCGACTAGGGGAATTCCTTTCCTAGTATTAACAATTTTTATGGACGATAAACCGGCAGAATTGCGATGAACTGAGCACTAAATGTGGTTCTCAGGTGGACTTCACGCGTTACTATTATGATTAGTTGGTTTGCGTTGGACGGAACGATAATTCCGCGGTTAACGGCCGATTTCAACTTTCGTTCCCGCTCTGACTGTGTTCGTTTTAGAACGTTCTCAAGTTAGTACTTCCTCCTGCGAAATTACCTTGCGATCGGACGCAGGGCCGTGCTTAGTAGTGAAGCCTTTTTGAGCTTCTTACCCTCAATTGGATGGATCCAGAATCGCTACGGTTTTCGAATGAACAGCTACAGCCTCGACTATATCGACGATCTTTACGTTCAATACATTCGCGATCCCCAAAGCGTCTCACCCGGATGGCGCAGTTATTTTGAGCAGTTCTCGCTTGCTGCGGGCGCCGAAGAAGTTCCGGGACGAGTGACGGAAGCCAGCCCGCGGACTTCCGACGCAAGCGGTGACGGTCCAGGAGATGGCGCGAAAGGAATTCGCGACGAAGCACTTTGGCTGGCCGAAATGCAAGATCGCGTCGACAACTTAGTCCGCGAGTATCGGGTCCGCGGTCACTTGCTCGCCAAACTCGATCCATTGAAACGGCCTCGCACCGGTGTTGCCGAACTCGATCCAGAACTCTACGGACTCAGCGACAAAGATCTGGAACGACCTTTCAGTTGCGAAACGCTGGAGTACGTCAACGGTCGGACACTTGGCGACATCCTGAAGAAATTACAAAACACGTACTGTCGCAGCATCGGTGCGCAGTTCATGCACATTGACAATCGCACGATTCGGGATTGGCTTCAGCGACGCATGGAAAGCTGCGAGAATCGTCTTGAACTTTCGCGTGAAGTCCAAGTTCGAATCTATACGCGATTGGCCGATGCGGAGATCTTCGAAGAGTTTGTTCGCAAGAAGTTTGTGGGCGCGAAGACGTTTTCGCTCGAAGGTGCGGAGAGTTTAATTCCGTTGATCGACCTGGCGCTTGAAAAAGCAGGCCAACATAAGGTCGAAGGAGTCATCTTGGCGATGGCCCACCGCGGGCGCCTAAATGTGCTAGCCAACGTGATGGGCAAACGAGCACAAAGCATTTTCTGGTCCTTCGACGATCCACGACCGGATATGCACCGTGGCGCTGGTGATGTCCGTTATCACTTGGGCTACAGCAGTGACTGGACTACGTCATTTGGACAGAAAGTCCACATATCTCTGTGCTTCAATCCTAGTCACCTTGAATACGTCAACACGGTGGCGCAAGGACGCTGTCGTGCGAAGCAAGATCGTGCCAACGATGATCGGCATTCGAATTATATGACGGTGCTTGTGCACGGTGACACAGCATTTGCCGGCGAAGGAATCGTTCAAGAGACGCTGAACATGAGCGAGCTGGACGGCTACCGAACTGGCGGAACGCTGCATGTCATCTTGAACAACCAAGTTGGCTTCACCACAGAACCACACGAAGCGCGCTCCTGTACTTATGCGACTGATGTCGCCAAGATGTTGCAGATCCCGATTTTCCACGTCAACGGTGAAGACCCAGAGGCGGTTGCTCAAGTCGTCAACTTGGCCATGGATTTTCGCCGCGAGTTCAAGCGTGACGTTGTGATCGACATGTACGCCTATCGTCGCTGGGGACATAACGAAGGCGACGAACCTCGCTTTACGCAGCCTGACATGTACAAGGCCGTCGACGCACACCAAAGTGTCCGTGAAAGCTACCTCAAGCGTCTGTTCAAGATGGGCGGCATAACCCGAGAGGAGGCGGACGCAATCGCTGAAGTACGCCAGAACAAACTGGAACGAGAGTTTGAGTTGGCTCAGAAAGAAGAATACGTCGACGACTTGCAAACCATGGGCGGCAATTGGGCCGGCTTCTATGGTGGGCCAGAACCAGAGAACGATTGCCCAACAACGAGCTTACCAATTGAGAAATGCGCGGAGATTCTTCGAAAGCTGGCGCAAGTACCGGATGGATTCAATTTGCACCGCAAGCTAAAACGCTTCATGAGCCTGCGTGAGGACATGGCTTCCGGGGAGCGCTCTCTCGACTGGGCTAGTGCAGAAGCTCTTGCAATGGGAAGCTTGCTTGAAGAAGGGCATCCCGTTCGACTAAGCGGCCAGGACTGCGAGCGTGGTACTTTCAGCCAACGCCATGCCGTACTCAACGATACCATCGATGGCACAGCCACTTATACCCCGCTCGATCAGTTCGCCGAAGAAACTCGCCTAGACATCATCAATAGCCCGCTTTGTGAAGCCGGTGTTCTGGGTTTTGAATACGGATACTCGTTGGACTGTCCGGAAGGCCTTGTAATCTGGGAAGCCCAGTTTGGGGACTTTTGGAATGTAGCCCAGGTCATTGTGGATCAATTTATTACCAGTGCAGAAGACAAGTGGGGAAGACTCAGTCACATCGCTTTGTTGTTACCGCACGGTTTTGAGGGAGCGGGGCCTGAGCATTGCAGTGCAAGACTAGAGCGATTCTTAC
>JBCCEO010000725.1:0-4348 GCA_039030255.1 Planctomycetota bacterium
GGCCGATCGAGTACAATAGTCCAATAGTGAAGCCGCGTCGCCGTAGCGCGAGAGCTGCCGATCCTGTCGAAAAGCGCTCAGTAGATTCAAGAAGTTCTCTTGAGAAAGACGATTTTCTTGAGCGGTCCGTTGCAAAGCTACCAAGATTGGGTGCTTAGGCTGGCCACCCCAACAGAGTCGTAATTCGGACTCCCAGTCTCCAAGGAGCTGCAAGCTACGCTGTTGCTCCTCGATCTCGTCCGCCAAGTTGTCCGACCAGCGGCAATAGGCGTAGATATTGTAAAAATCCTGGCGGACCGACTTTGGCAGCAACAAACTCACTACCGTAAAGTTTTCGTATTGATTCCGTCCCCAATTCCTACAATAGGTTTCAGCTTCGGCTAAATTCCATTTTGTACCACGATCCATCGCAGACTGGATACACTCCATTTCGTGTTGAAAGCTGGGAGTTTCCACGGTCTTCACAAAGAGCGTTGTCTGCATTTTGGAGCAAAGAAACAGACCACAACCGCTATTGCCGATACGGCCTAAGCGGTCATATTCTGATAATTCAAGATTTTAGCCTTGCGAGCAAGCTTTGGGTTGGCTGAGAATTCCAATTGGACAAACTTCGATAAGAACATAGGTGCAAATTAATGGAAGTTATTCTCGCAGCTCCCAGGGGATTTTGCGCTGGTGTCAATATGGCTGTTTCCAGCCTTGATCTCGCCCTCCAGCATTTCGGAGCACCAATCTATGTCTATCACGAAATTGTCCACAATCAGTATGTTGTGAGAACCTTCGAGAAGAAGGGGGCAGTTTTCGTTTCAGAATTGGACGAAATCCCTGAGGATTCAACCGTGCTGTTTTCAGCCCACGGCGTATCACCAGAAATTCGCAGGGTCGCCAAAGAACGAAGACTGTTCGCCATAGACGCAACTTGCCCTCTCGTCACCAAAGTACACCTCGAAGCCATTAAGTATGCGAAGGAAGGTTACACCATCTTTCTGATCGGTCACGAAGGCCATGACGAAGTGATTGGAACGATGGGGGAGGCTCCCGAGGCAATCATCCTGATTGAAGACGAATTCGATGTTGACAGGTTGGAGTACGAAGAGGGCAGCAAGCTGGCATATCTCACGCAGACAACCCTTAGTGTTGACGACGCGAATCGGATTACGGACCGGCTGAGGGCCAAATTCCCCTGGATCGTATCTCCACCGAAAGGAGACATCTGCTACGCGACACAGAACAGGCAGGAGGCAGTGCGCGAACTGAGCCAAGATGCCAATGTAGTACTCGTTATCGGAAGTCAGAACAGCAGTAATAGTCAACGACTCCGTGAGCTGGGCGAAGAAAGAGTCTCCCAAGCTCACTTGATCGATGGCATTGAGGATATCGATGCAAGTTGGTTCTCGCCCGATGACAAAGTGCTAGTAACGGCAGGCGCAAGCGCTCCGGAATCAGTCGTGCAGAGTACCATTCAGTGGTTGGTCGAGCAGTTTGACGCAACAGTGAACGAAGAAGTTGTGCGTTCTGAGAAAGTGCATTTTCCGCTTCCTAGAGAGTTGCGCCGACTCAAGAATCTGGAATCCAACTTTTCGTAGGCGTTTTTCTCATCGCGTTTTTCCTTAGCGCTAGATGTCTTCTTCAGTTTAGGTGTCTCGCGGTATTTCCTGTGATGCCCTACAATTCGAGCAACGGGCCGCTAAACAGCCTAATCGCAGAGGCGCTCGAATTCTCTTTCAATTTCGAGACATCCCACTCTCGTATTTAACGCCGCAATCGCAGATATGTCCGATTCCACCGAGGCACTGATTGAACTGTCCCGAAAATGGAATCGCCCCCATTTGCTGGACTTAGAGAGCCTTAGTGCCGCCGAAATTACTCTGCTGCTCGATACGGCAGAAACCATTATTTCGGCAACCTCTTCTAGCTCCGCCCGCAAGCTAGACCTGCTGCGAGGTAAAACAATTGCCAATTTGTTTTTCGAGAATAGCACGCGTACTAAAAACAGTTTTTCATTGGCGGCCAAACGTATGGGGGCAGATACCGTTGAATTCTCCTCGTCGGGATCCTCGGTGGCCAAAGGGGAAACCTTTATCGATACGGCCAAAACGATAGAAGCCTTAGGCGTCGACGGAGTCGTCACACGCCACTCAACGCCGGGCACCTCACATTTACTGGCCCAGCATTTGGATTGTTCCGTTTTGAATGCCGGTGATGGTGCCCACGAACATCCGACTCAAGGCCTGCTCGACATTCTGACAATTCGGCAAAAGAAAGGGAGTCTCGAAGGACTTACCGTTGCTTTGGTTGGCGACATCGCCCATAGCCGAACTGCCCGTTCCAATATATGGGGCCTGAAAAAACTCGGGGCGCACGTCATTGTTTGTGGCCCAGCCACTTTAGTTTCAAAGAAGTGGGAACGCTTGGGTGGGGTCGAAGTTTCCTACAGCCTCGACTCCATACTTCCCAAATGCGATGTTATCAACCTGCTGCGAATCCAATTTGAGCGACAAGCCACACGCCCATTCCCTTCCGTGCGTGAATATGGGCTGCTGTACGCCATGAATGCAGAACGTATGAAACGCAGCAAGGAAGATATCTTGATCATGGCGCCTGGCCCGATTAACCGAGGTGTTGAGATTACGCCAGAAGTAGCCGATGGACCACACTCGGTGATCCTTCAACAAGTCAGCAATGGCGTCGCCATTCGCATGGCCGCACTTTGGCTGCTACTACACGGAAAACACCAGAACAGTTGATCATCAATCATGCTTCAAAGTTACCTGATCGAGAATGGGCAGATTGTAGATCCTTCGCAAAGGTTCGACCGCGTCGCGAGACTCCTAATTCATGAAGGTTGTATTGAAGCAATCAACCCTAGTGATGGTGACATCCCAGCAGATTGCAATCGCATCGACGCAAGCGGCTGCATTATTGCGCCAGGTCTAGTGGATTTAGGCGCTGAACTTGGTGAACCTGGCTACGAAGAAGACGAAAGCATTCTCTCCGGTGCAATGGCTGCCCTTGCTGGCGGCTTTACATCCATTGCCTGCTCGGCGTACACCGACCCACCTATCGACACGGCTGCTACTGTTGAATTTGTGCGGCAGAAAGCTGCCCGCGCTGACAAATGCCGCGTCCATGTGATCGGCTGTGTTAGTAAGGGCCGTGAGGGTGAGGAGCTTTCCGAAATTGGTTCGCTGGTTGAGGCTGGAGCCATAGCGTTAAGCGATGCACCTCGACCACTGACCAATACGGCACTGCTGCGTCGTGCTCTGGAATATTGCTTGATGTTCGACAAGCCCATTCTGGATCACCCCGAAGTTCGCAGTTTAACTAGGGGCGGGGTGATGCATGAGGGCATGACACAACTCAAACTGGCCCTGGCACCGATGCCTGCTGAAGCCGAGGATCTGGCAACATCGCGCGACCTGCGCATGCTGGAAACCACCGGCGGCAGACTTCACTTAACTGCGATATCAACCCAAGGTAGCATCGAGCTCGTGAGGCGAAACAAAGCTCGCGGCGTCAACGTTACTGTGGGTACTCGTGTAGCCAATCTTTGCCTGACCGACGAGGCGCTGCTTTCTTTCAATTCCGATTTGAAAGTCAATCCACCGTTGAGAAGCCAGGACGACATGGAAGCCTGCCTGGCCGCTATCGTCGACGGGACAATTGACGTGATTAGCAGCGGGCACCAGCCGCGTGCGATGGAAAAAAAGATGCAAGAATTAGATGCAGCTCCTTTTGGAATTACCAGTCTCGATACCACACTCGCTCAAATCATCACCTCCTTGATTCGCCCAGGAAGCTTGACTTGGAATCGAGCCATCGAATGCATGTCAACCAATCCAGCCAAAGTACTCGGATTGGAGGCGGGCAGTCTAGCCGTCGGAAAGCCAGCAGATGTCATCGTGATCGATCCCAACTTAGAATGGGAGGTCTCACGACAAAACTTGCATACTCATAGCCAAAACACTCCGCTGCTTGGTCAAAAACTGCGCGGCAGGACTATCCATGCTTGGGTCGGTGGCCGGCTAAAACACAGCCTCAACGATAACGGCTAAGACGGTAGCGAACACATCGACTGGATTGTCTAAAGAAAAAGCCGCCAAGAATCTCACTACATTGAACGGATTCTTGACGGCTAAAATAGCTTCCAACCTACGGCGGCAAAAACGGAGCCGCTGCGAGACTGGCGAAGATCGAGCGTGCTTCTGCACATGCTACTGTTGATCTTGGCCAACGCTAAAAATTGGTCCCTCTGCCGGTTTAGTGGTTGGAAGCTAATACGGTTGAGCCTGTAAGCCCTTTGTTTGATTTCTCGCCCGATGTTCTACCTGTAGGCCGATGTTCAGAC
>JBCCEO010000726.1:0-4347 GCA_039030255.1 Planctomycetota bacterium
AAATGGATAGCAGATTTAAAACCTGATGTACTCATTGTAGTATTTAACGACCATGCTTCAGCATTTTCATTGGATTTGATTCCCACTTTTGCCATTGGTACAGCTGATATGTTCAAGCCCGCGGACGAAGGTTATGGTCCTCGCGAAGTTCCGGATATAGAAGGGCATTCTGATTTGGCTTGGCATATTGTGGAGTCTTGTATAGCAGATGAATTTGATTTGACGATTGCCAATAAAATGGATGTTGACCATGGCTGCACAGTGCCTATGACCGTTTTTTACGGAAAGACAGATGAGTGGCCTGTTAAAGTAATCCCAGTTTGTGTAAACGTTATCCAATATCCACCACCGACAGCGAATCGTTGCTTTAATTTGGGAAAGGCAATACGTAAAGCAGTAGATTCATTTCCTGAAGATGTTAGGGTAATAGTGGCAGGTACAGGTGGTATGTCTCATCAATTACAAGGTCAAAGAGCGGGTGTTATCAATACCGAATTTGATATTAATTACCTGGATAATTTAAGTCAAAATAATGATGCCAATCGCTACAAGTCTCATTTAGAATATATCAGAGAAGCAGGTTCGGAAGGTATTGAAATGGTTATGTGGCAGGTAATGAGAGGCGCAATGAATGAGGAAATTGTTGAGAAGTTTCGAAAATATCATGTGGCTTCTTCCAATACTGCTTTTGGCGTGATTTGTTTTGAAAACGCCTAAATTTCTTTCATTCAAAACTTAAATTATAGTGAGAACACAAGTTGGTATTATTGGTGCGGGGCCTGCTGGATTGTTGCTTGCCAGAATTCTTCATAACAATGGAATTGATAGCATTATTCTTGAAAATCGGAATGAGAGTTATTTAAGAAAAAGACTGAGAGCAGGTGTTCAAGAGCAAGGAACGGTAGATACGTTTATCGCAGAAGGGTTTCCAAGCCCGAACACCCTTCCGGTGGCGGCACCACAGCCGCCTTGGGAACCATTCACATGCGTTCGCGAAGACACCTCATTCCAGCCCATAGATACGCCAGAGCTCAAACACTGCCAATAAGAATCGGATGTCCAATCATGTCATTGAACTCACGACGCAGCTTACTTGAAAAGAAGCCAAACTTCTTTTCTACTGCCTCCACGGCGGCCACACTGGAAATGCGACTCTTTCGATAAAGCACATTTATTTTTCGTGGCTCGTCCAATCGCCCGCCTAGTGCTTTCAATTGCTCAAGTGGCGCAGTCATTTGGCTGAGCTTCTTGCAAGCTTCTTCAGTCACGACACTTGCGTTCACGAGTTCTTGTAATAGCCAAGACAAACAGGAATCATCAATCCGGTCAAAGCGATCGACTGGGTCTGGTCGCCAATGAGACTCGATCAAGATCACGAAGCACCCTTCAAACGCTCCTTCATTCAACGCCGCGTTGCGAGGCTCAGCCAGCGCTGGCGGATCTGAAACCCAGACCACCAATGGACTGGGTAATTCACCTGATCGCGTTGAGAAAGAGACTTTTGTCGCCAGCAACTCATTGTTAGCAAAAGTCGCCGTCTTCGAGCCATATAACTCGTCTTCCATACTGTGCGGGCGCTTTACGGTATACAACTGCTTCTCCTGCACAACCTTGAGCAACTCGTCTATCGAATGCTTGTCAGAAGCAAAGGGAACGCTACCTAGTTCCTCCAAGTAACGCAGCAGTCGAGCACGATCGAAGAAGACATCGGAATGAGGTGCATACACATTTGCCATCTTGTATCCCCGCCTTTTAGGTGGAGCATCTTTCGCAGCAATCGACTTCAAAACAACCGAAGAGAGCTCCTGAAAATTTTAGCCTATTACATTCCCGAGCGAAGTGCATCGAGATGCCGGCTGAAGTGATCGGCCAGAACTTCCGTGTAGGTATCCGGGTGGGCTTCGAGCACGCTTCGTACCGCTGGCCCCAACTCTGGATCTGTCAGCGTCGAACCGAAAGTACAATGCAGGATCTGCCTACCAGGCTCGGTAAACCCGAGGCCTTGAGGGACATCAGCCCAGCACTCAAGGTAGACTTTCTCAAGGTCTTCACGACCAAGCTTGGAATCCTCTGGCACGCCGTCATTGGTCGCGGAAACATGATAAGTCGCCTTATCCGTATCGTAACGAGCACGACCAAACTGAACAACACGTCGAAACAGAGCTTCATCGTGGCGGGCTACGACGCGCAGCGCTTCCAAGTAGCTGGTGCCTGCAGTCTTCACATGGAACTTGCCTTTCGTAGCACGTGCCAAAGCAGCGTACATCGAGATTTTGTCCGATCCCGAGTGCAAGCTTAGCTTGTATGGGCCGAGCAGATCTGCAATCGCAGCGTGATCGCCAAGAGAGGCCTCCAACGCGCCTACATCCCCCTTGTAATCAACCCCCTTCTCGAGCTCGCCAATAAACCGGGGAGCCAAACTAACCAACTTCATGCCGCCTTGGATACACTGATCTGCAATGATGTAGTGCTCCGCCAAGGTTGTCGGTTGGTCGGTTTCGTCTACTGACAATTCGATTTCATAATCTTGACCGGCCGACTCATTCACGTTCTTAATATGTTCTCCAAGCGCCAGTGCTCTGGCAATTGCAGGTCCATACTTCACTGCTGCTCGCATGCAGGCTTCCTCTCCGAGCTCAATTTTCGTTCCGCTCGACAAGTCGATCGTTTTGCCCAAGTACGAGTCGTACCAAGGTGCGCTTGCCTTGTAGTCCTCAAACTTGCTCCGCAACGTCGTCTCATCGTAGTCATCGGCTTTTTGATCTACGTCATCGGAAGGATCAATCGTGAAGAAAGTAAATCCAACTGCAGCCGTTACATTGACGTCTTCCGGTGTTTTCAGGTGATCCGCATCTGCGCCAATCCGCGCCGTCCATCCCGCAGATCGAGCACCCGTCATCGCGTCAGTCATGACTTGCTCAGGCGTTCGCTGAGTGCGGGTCATCTCGCGAATCGACTGCTGCGGGAAAATCGGCTCGATAGAACCAGCGGATCGCTTCATTGATTCCACGTGGCCAGGTGTTGCCAGCCCAATTCGATCGCCAAAACCAAAACTAGGTGCCATACCCAGCGTTTCACATTTATCTTGCTCTGCCATGGATTGTCTCTTAAGGGGACTCGCTTCTTCGAATTCTATATTTGGAAAATTTTAGGAGCGGAAATACTTGTTAAATGTCTCGATCGTTTTCTCAGCCGCGGTCTGCGAGTCAGGAATTGGAAAGGCTTCTGCAGACAAAAATCCGTCATAGCCCGAATCTTGGATCGCAGCGGCAATGGGACCATAGTCCATGTGCCCGAGCCCAGTAGCTTGGCGATTTGAATCGACAAAATGGATATGCCCGATGTACCCCTTTCCAGCGCGAATTGCATCGGCGAGATTCGCCTCCTCGATGTTCATATGGAATAAATCGGCGAGCAGCTTCACGTTGCCAACGCCCAATGCCTTAAGGTACTCGACGCCATCGGCAACCGTCTTCAAGAGGTTGGTTTCATACCGATTCAAGGGCTCGTAAATCAAGCACACGTCATGCTTCTCGGCGTACGGCCCCAGTTCACTGAGTGCTTCACCCAGCAAATCCAAAGCCGCTTCGCGTGTCAGATCACCGCCCCACTTTCCTTGCATCGAGCCGATAATTGCGGGGGCGCCGTATGGACCACCAAAATCAATGATCGACTTTACAAAATCTTTTGCGGCGGCACGCTTACCAGAGTCGGTGTCGGTCAGGCTCAAGCCGTGCTTAACCATCCCAGCACCCGTGCCGACGGCGGCGACTGCCAAACTATGCTCATCGACCAGCGACTTTAGTTCAGAAGGATCTACAGCATCAGGACTGGGGGCAAAGATCTCAACGGCATCAAACCCTAGCTTGGCAGCTCTGTCAAAAGCGTCAGCCAAGCCGTCCCAAAAAACAAAAGGACCACCACGAGCTTCTTCAACCAAGCTCGCCGTAATTGCGGAGCGAATCATGTTCCATCCAAGTGGCTATCAGTGTATCGAGGACGCCCGACAGTGGTTGCCCACAAATTGCCGAAAATATATCGGAAGGCGTCCCTCGGAAAGCCCACTATTCTAGAGCAATCACCGCTTTGATGACACCGGACTCAGGCTTGGTAAACGACTCGAATTCGCCAATCACCGAATCGAAGGAAGTGCGATGCGTGATCCAAGGATCTGTGTCAATCGTCCCGTCTTCGATCAAGGAAATAATCCGTCCAAAGTCCGAAGGCAGTGCGTTGCGAGAAGCCTTCAACGTCATTTCGGGTTTGTGTAGCGTAGGATGAAGAAAAGAAACTTCCTGCGTCGTAATGCCCACGTAAACTAAAGCCCCAGTGTGCGCGACATAGGCC
>JBCCEO010000727.1:0-4340 GCA_039030255.1 Planctomycetota bacterium
CGGCTCACCACAGTCCACTTCCCGACGCCGGTATGTCTCCTTGTAGAAAAGGGTAAGAAACCTGAATCGGAACACAGCCAAGCCGGACACGTTGACCATCTCCGTAACTGGAGAGATTCCCTCCCCACAAACCTCCCAGCCCTAACTTCGGATTTCACCTGCTGCGAAGCCCAATCAAACATTGCCCGCTGATATTCCGTCTCGAAAGATTTCTCTTGCGGAAGATCCGCTGGAATTTCGGCGAGCATTCGAGCAACTTGCGTATCGCCAGAAGCGGCCGCTTTTTTCGCCCTACGATCGATCACATCTACCGCCACGTTTCTCGCAACACGAAACAGCCATCCCCGAAACTTTCCCCTGCTTTCATCTGGATCCCAGTCGGAGATCTTGTTGATAACAGCAAGCAGAACATCTTGGATGACATCTTCGCAGTCTGCTTCTTGCAAACCCTTGCTGCAGCAAAACTTGAGGAGTGCTTTTTCGTAGACGGCAAGGAATTCAGTCCATGCCTCTTCACTCTTTGCATTTAGCTGTAGTAGCAAGCTTGCACGCGTCTGCGGTATTTCCTGCATCCGACCTTTCCGTTCGATTGAGTTCTATCATACCTCTCTCGACGATCGGATTTCTTACACAAGGGCAGGAAAATGTTTGAAGTTTTGCCAGGAAACTTATATGGAGAATATTCGGCCCAAGTATGGAAGAATCCGTTCAATTCTGGAACCGCTAGGATCTGGATAGTTGCTTTTGCGATGCCCGGCAGTCTCGTTGCCAGTTTGATTGTATTCGTAATGCCAGGCGCCGTCCTGGTCGGCGGCTCCTCAGGCCTTATCCAACAGGGTGATATCGGATTTGCCCCGCCCATTGGTCCCGCTCGCTCAACGACGAGTCCGTCAGCAGCTATGATTTCACCCCAAATCCGTTCGCTGACAATCCTCAAAGAAGTTCCCGTGCGCATGAGCCGATTTGCGACAGCATCCCAAGCGACTTGACACAAAAGCGAAACGCCAGGGTATCTGCAAACCTGATCGCATCGTAATTGACCTTAAATCCGCCGACTCTTTACTCGGCAAACTGAACTAGAGTTTCCCGACTACGAAAAAGCAAACGCGGCACGGTAGTCCCCCTCTTGTGCAAGGTTTTGATGGAAGACAATCTGGGGATTCCGTCTGTAGAATAAGACGCTCGCCCCGGGAGGCGAGCATCTTGACAAATTTCTATTTAAGAGAATTAGCGGATCAGCTTTGCGACCGTTCCCGAGCCGATGGTCTTACCGCCTTCGCGAATCGCGAACCGATCACCAACGCCAAATGCAACTGGTTGCATCAAGGTTACAAGCATGCGTGCTCCATCGCCGGGCATTGCCATTTCAACTTCGCCAAGCATTTCGATTTTGCCTGTAACATCAGCCGTGCGAAAAAAGAATTGCGGCGTGTAACCACTCAAGAAAGGAGTGTGCCTACCCCCTTCTTCCTTTTGCAACACGTACACTTCAGCCTCGAACTTGGCCTCCGCCTGAAGGCTATTCGGAAATGCAATCACTTGCCCTTTGCTGACCGCGTCGGCGTCTGTCTTACGCAACAGACAGCCGACATTCTCACCAGCCACGGCGAATTCCTGGGCTCGCCCAAAAGCTTCTACTTGGGTCACGACATCAGTACTGCTTTGGGATGCAAGTCCCACAATCTCGATGTTGTCGCCCGACCGAATTTCGCCTTGCTCAATACGACCGGTAACCACAGTTCCACGCCCAGCAATAGAATAAACATTTTCGATAGGCATCAAAAATGGCTTTTCCGTCGCTCTCGGCGGGTCGGGAATCGATTGATCCAAAGCCTCCACCAATTGCTCTATGCACCTGCGCATCTCCGCATTTTCTGGTTCGTCGTGCGCTCGCATGGCCGACCCACGAATAACGGGAGTCGCTTCTCCATCGAACCCGTACTGGTCCAACAACTCGCGCACTTCCAATTCGACCAACTCAAGCAGCTCTTGGTCCTGGACCAAATCGCATTTATTGATGAACACAACCAAATGCGGTACGCCAACTTGTCGGCCAGTAGAAGGTGCTCACGAGTTTGGGGCATAGGACCGTCGACAGCGGAAACAAGCAGAATTGCACCGTCCATTTGTGCCGCGCCGCTGACCATATTCTTGATGTAGTCAGCGTGGCCTGGACAGTCGACATGCGCGTAGCGCCGCGATTCGCTCTCGTATTCCACGTGGGCCGCGATGACAGTCACGGTCTTGTTCTTGTCACGCATGATTCCGCCTTTCGCTACTGCGTCGTAGCTCTTGTATTGGCCCCAGCCTTTTTGGGACTGGACCCGCAAGATTGCCGTGGTCAAAGTCGTCTTACCGTGGTCAATGTGACCAATTGTTCCGACATTAACCGGCGTTTTTTGTTGAGAAACCATAGCTCGAATACCTCCTTTGCAAAGGTGATTTTGCATGTGCTGGTCAGTCGTCGAGGTGAGCAGCCTTGACAACATTTTTGTTCACTTGAACGCCAGAGCAGCGATGCAAACGAAATGAAGAACGTGGTGAATTGGAACGATTGAGGCTGCCTTCCCTGAAATAAGAAACGAAAAAACCCGCCGAGCACGAGCTAGGCGGGTTGAGGTTCTTGAGCTTGTATTGCTTTGCTACATACTCCTCACGCCACCTCTCTTGCGGGTGTTGATGTTGTTTCCAAGTATGTGGTAGTTTGGGTGAACATTGCAGATTTCATATGAACTGAAATGAGATGCACGATAGCCTACGGCAGGTCACGCTTTGGCAGTTCGTTTTCCGCCGATAGTAAAAATCCGTTCAGGATACTGCTCGCAACTTCACATGACACGCTTCGGCCTACAATGGTTCAGACAAAGCTCTCCCTCTATCATCCTGAACATATCCAGTAGCAAATGCGTCAATTGGCATCAAGCAACTCATGCAACTGCTATTTCGGTCCCTTGATAACCCTTTTTACCTTTCTCGATCACACCAAGCTCCAGTCATGCCAGAGAGACTCTACAACGCGGCTTTTATTTATCCTGTCGGAACGCAAGTAGTAGCGTTGAAGGAAGTTTATGCGAGAAATGACCGAATCGCACATCCTGCCGGTGCTGTGGGAGTGATCGTGCGCTCACCCGTGGACAGGACGCATGCTTATCGTGTGAAGTTTGCAGACGGTTTTGAGGCAGCCATTCAGCACGTACAACTCATGTGCTTAAAGGAATACAAAGAAGGACCATCGCAGCTCGAAGAAGTACCGCTTGTGCGCGATGGACGCTATCAGCGGGTCATCTTTCGTTGTGTTATTGGCTCGCGTGCCTACGGGCTTGAAGATGAAAACTCTGACACAGACCGCAGGGGAATTTATCTACCAACTGCAGAACAACTTTGGTCGTTGACCGGTGTGCCAGAACAGTTGGAAAACGAGGAAACGCAGGAGGTTTATTGGGAACTACAAAAGTTCTTAGTCTTGGCGTTGAAGGCAAACCCAAACGTCCTCGAGTGTTTGTACTCGCCGGTAGTCGAATATGCTTCGCCTTTGGCGGAAGAATTGCTAAGTATGCGACAAGCATTCGTTTCGAAGCTCGTATTCCAAACGTACTCCGGCTACGTCGCTTCGCAGTTCAAGAAGATGCAGGCAGACATACGCAATCACGGCAAAGTCAAATGGAAGCACGTGATGCACTTGATTCGTCTGCTCAAGTCAGGCATTCACGTGCTTCGTGAAAATGATGTGGTTGTCGATGTAGGCGAAAACCGTGAGCAACTCCTATCCATCAAACGGGGTGAAGTCCCATTTGATGAGGCCGATGCATGGCGAAAAAAGCTACAGAAAGAATTCGAAGCAGCTTTCGAAGTCACCAAACTGCCTGAACGCCCAGCCTACGATCGCGTAAATGAATTTTTGGTGGCCGCACGGCGACAGGCTCTAGAGGACAAGTTGCCATAGCAACTGAAAAGACAGAAAAGAGTCATGAACATTGATAACGACAAAATGATGGCGCATGTTGAAGGCCATCCATACCCGCTTGTGTTTGCAACTATCAGCGGGGCACACCTTTACGGATTTCCATCGCCAGATTCCGACTTTGATTTGCGTGGAACTCACGTTTTGCCATTGGAAACTGTCGTCGGTCTATCGCAGGGCCGAGAAACGGTCGAAAAAGAAGGCATCTACGATGGGTTGGAAATTGACTTGGTCACGCACGATGTCGAGAAGTTCTTCCGATTGATGCTGCGACGAAACGGATACGTGCTTGAACAAGTACTTTCGCCGCTTGTCGTTTACGAGACGCCCGAGTTTCACGAGCTGCGGGAGCTCGCCCATGAATGTGTCACGAAGCACC
>JBCCEO010000728.1:0-4332 GCA_039030255.1 Planctomycetota bacterium
CGACAGGTGAGCATGAAGTCAATTCCGTTCCAACCTGGGATTTCTACCGAATGGGACCGGGTGAATTCGAACAGGTCTTAGCCGAGTTTGATGTGCTTATCTTTTCTGACGTAGAATCAAAAAACTTTCAGCTGGCGCCGCAATTCTTTGATCGCAGTAAGTTTGGGATTGAGCCGCTCACTTTTCCTGACCGCGTACGACTGACGGTCGAGGCGATTCGGGGCGGGACGCACGCGATGTTCCTTGGCGGTTGGCTCAGCTTCAATGGCGAAATGGGGAAAGGTGGTTGGGGCCGAACAGGACTTAAAGAGATTCTGCCGGTAACATGTTTGGACGTCGAGGATCTGCGGGAAAGTACAGAAGGTTTTACTGGCCAATCGATAATCAATGACCACCCAGCGATCCAAGGTATTGACCTAAATCGCATTCCGCCAATCCTAGGATACAACGTCGTCAGTGCTCGCGAAGATTGCCAAGTGATCGCCAATTGGAAAGAAACTGGCGACCCATTGATGGCGGTCGGACAGTTTGACTCTGGACGAGTACTTGCTTACACCTCCGACCCAGCCCCGCACTGGGGATGCAACTTTGTGTATTGGCAGGAATACAAGCGATTTTGGATTCAATCGTTGCGTTGGCTGCTGAATGAATAACGTTGTGTAGGTGTAACTTTGCTTTGCTAGGTCCTCAAGAATTCTCAATGGCTATTGCCGAACCTACGTTGATCATACTCCCGCTCTATCGCTGAACCTCAATGAACGCATATCCCCCAAACATTATCGCCATGCAAGTGCTGTCAAAAATATTCGCTACCGCAATATTCTTGCTTGTATCAGTATCGATGCCTGCCAAAGCCAATGAGTCACTGGACTTGATCCCATATCCCAAGGAAGTAGTGCGTCAGGACGGGATACTACAGCTGGCGGCGGACTGTCGAATCGTTGTCCGAGAAGAACAGTTAACGCCGCTGGGCAAGATATTGTCGCAACATGTCTTCATGCAGACAGGCATCAAACTACCAGTTGCGTTCGATGCTCAGGCAACTGATGGAATCGTCCTCAACAAAGATTCCGAACTAGGTAAAGAAGCCTATGAGCTTTCGATTCAGGAGCACGTTGCAATTACGGGCAAGGATTATCGGGCGGTCGTTTGGGGTGTTCAAACGCTTTTGCAACTATTGGAAAACCCCAATAATACAATTGCTTTCCCAAAGGTCACGATCAGGGATGTTCCCGACTATGCATTCCGAAGCGTACTACTCGATCTTGCACGGCGCTGGCATCCGATCGACACCGTGAAGCAGACCATCGATCTGCTTTCGCTTTACAAAATAAATTACATGCATTTGCACCTCAGCGATACGCAAGGTTGTGTTTATACGAGCCGTGTGCTTCCCAAGATGGCATCCAGGCAATCGTATTCATGGGAGGAGATGCAGGATCTGGTGTTGTATGCGGATCAGCGGGGAGTCACCATTATTCCGGAAATCGACGTTCCTGGGCACTCGAGTAGCTGGGTTCGCAAGATGCCGGAGCTGTTCGGGACAACAAATCCGACGACGGGCGAGCCACTTCCGCTGGGCATAGTCAACATGGCCAATGAAAAGGCCTATGAAGCCCTAGACCTGTTGGTAGGTGAGTTGTGCGAAGTGTTTGGCTCCAGTCCTTACATTCATATGGGAACAGATGAAACGGGCGCTGGTGGTTTGATTCGGCTTCCCGAATACCAGCCCTACTGCAAAAAGCATGGGCTTACCGAAGCTGCAGAGGGCAAAGCACACGAATTGTTCCTGCATTTCATCTCGCGCATGAATGAGATCGTCAGAAAACACGGAAAGCAGGCCATTGCCTGGAACGACTTCGGCGGAGCCAGGACTCCTAATGTGACGATTCCCACGAATGTCACCACCATGTATTGGGTTGGATCTGTGCAATCCATTGTGAACAAAAAATATCCGATCATCAACTGTTGCCGTTTGCCACTCTACATCGTTCCGCCACAACAGAGTGCTCCCGAAGATCACCGCATCTACGCTTGGCATCCACACTCATTTGCAAACTGGGATAACCCCAACCCTGTCGTGTTGCCAAAGTCGGTTCCTATTGAAGGAGCTCAAATCTGTTTTTGGGAACAGCGTTACAATGAAGTCATTCCAATTCTACGGCCTCGTGTACCGGCTTTTGCTGAAAGACTTTGGCATGAAAAAGCAGGCCGAAGCTTGGAAGACATGCGAAAGCGGCGACGACATACCGACCAAATTGCAAAGAACATTATCGCACCGGTAACTCTCACTGCAGAAGGTTTGATCGACTCACATGGCTTTGAGTTCGAAGAGACGATGAAAGTGGGAATGTCCAGTTCCGCATCTGGCACTATTCGTTATACGCTAAGTAAAGTCTGGGAGACTTTTCCCGACCGAGAGTCTGGGATTGCAAGCGATCCCATCACGCTCGACGACACAGTGACTCTTTCTGCTCGTTTGTACGACGATCGAGGAGAACCGCTCGGCGGTGTGACGCAGCAGCGTTTCCGGAAAATGACACCCGCATATCGGTACCGTTTGCTTGGGCCAACTCCAGACCGAGGCTGGCCAAACATGCCAGATTTTGATGACTTGAATGAGATGCAAAGCGGCGTAATGGGATTGATGGACCGAGATAGAGGAGAGCAGATCAATCGTGCCATGTTCGCTGGCCTCAATCCAAACGGGCACGTCGACGTTCGGCTGCACAATATTTACAACCCTTTTACATTGGAACTCAATGGGCAGATGCGGCTACCGGTAGACGGTGAATACACCTTCAAGTTGAAATCGCAACACGGCTTGAGCGAGCTGCATTCTGGCAAAACTGAGATCGTTGCTGCAAAAGTTCCGGGCCGCGAGTACGTAGTTAAAGGATTCGCAAGGGCTGGGACTTATCCGCTGCAGATTAAGCACTTTTATCGCATTACGCGCAACGATCTCAATATCTGGGTGAAAAAGCCTGGAGACACTGATTTCATGCCAATTGAATCGCTGGTCGTACCCATTTCGAATTGGGTAGAACGGGACGATTTGAGCGAGCTACAAGAAGACAGCAGATTCCTCGATCCCATCAAACTGGCTTACATCAACTTAGCGACCGACAAGCCGGTCAAAGCGACGAGTTGGCAAGCGAACTGGGTCCCAGCCAATGCAGTGGACGGGATACCCGACAACACAAGTGGTTGGCACGCCGATCCCTACCCGCAGTGGTTGCAAGTCGACTTGCAGAAGGAATATTCGGTCAACCGCATGAAGCTATACACATACTACGATGGGCATCGGAGCTACCAGTACACGATCGAGGTTTCTCAAGACGGCAAGAAATGGGAGCAGGTCGTCGATATGACAAAGAACGTTAGACGCTCAAGGCCGGAAGGAGACGAGCATAATTTCGATCCAGTACAAGCACGCTACGTAAAAGTCAACATGACGAACAACACGGTTAATCCGGGTGTTCACATCAACGAACTAATGGTTTTCGAGAAACCATCGGAAGATTAACCGTCGCCTTTTCTTTGCGTCTACTTCCAACAATCTAGCTCACATGCTTCAAATATCTATGAGAACCTCAGAGACTTCTTCTTGCCATAATAGTAATTCATTGATGAAGATATCCCACTGCCAGCTTGTTCTGATGCTTGCTTTGCTTTGCGTAAGTTTGCCGTCTCTACGGGGTGCAGAAAAAGATGACGTCCTGGAGGCAGTGCCAATCGACTACAGCGAACTTGCGTTTTACGCGGATCGCTGGAAGAAGGCCGAAGTCGATTTCGAGATGCTAGCTTGGGAGGGCAGTCAAATCGTCTTTGTTACTAGGAAGGGAGAATATGACGCGGCGACAATGACCGACTTTGTCGCCCGCTTGGATGCAGGTTGGGAAATATACTCAGAGCTCATCGGACAGCAGCCTCAGCGAATGAAGGTCTTCAAGGATAAACCCGTAATATGTGCGATACCCAAATCAAACCTTTCCTGCGGTTACGGTTGCGGATTCGTCGGCGCCACTGGCATTGAAGCCTCCGCGTTTTACTCCGTGGACTTGCCAAACTTCAAAAAGCACCCCGACAGTTTTCAGCACTACTACTTTTACGAAATGGGACGCAACTTTTTCGTCTTCGGCGATCGCCACTCGCTCTTTACGACAGGTTACGCTGTTTTCATGCGGTACGTATGCATGGATCGAATGGAGTGTAAAGATCTCGATAGTCGGACGCGTATCACAATCGAACGATGTGAAGAGATTTACGCGAAGTCCGAACTTGGGTTTTACGACGCTTTCACCAACTTGGGAGAGGGCGAGAAAAGCAATC
>JBCCEO010000729.1:0-4330 GCA_039030255.1 Planctomycetota bacterium
CGACGACTTGGGATGGCTCTGATCTTAATCGGTGTGCTGGTTTTTCTATTCCGAAGTTCCATCGGAGAATTCTTCGCGGTCACCGCTGGCTTATTCCAGTTTGCAATTATCTTGGTGGCTTTTATGGTCGGCTTTCTCGGCTGCGTCTCGTTTTTGCTTGGTAGCGGGGTTGATAGTCAAGCCCGGCTAGAGGAATTGCGTTCCGAACAAGAAAAACTCGGCAATTCCTTGGCTCGTTAGCGTGTCCCTAGAACGTTAGCCTATGCAGGATCTAGTTTTTTTATGCGCGGATGTCCAGAACAACTGTGCGCCCGAGTTTCTATTATCCGTTCTGTGTTCCTGGTTTGTGACCGAAAAGCGACTCGATCGATTGGACTTTAGTGATCAGTAGCTGTCCGCCATTCACTTTCCCGCTGCCCTTTAGCTTGACGGCTGTACCGCAATGGTAGGCCAAGTTGAAATCATGGAAATCACGAAAACCGACTTCAATGCGAACAGGCTGCGAACCGTCAACATCCACGAAGAAAATTTTTGCTTCGTCCAGGTTATCACTTAGCCGCAGTCGACCTTGAACTTCGATGATTCCGTCTACGTGTTGGACCCAGCTTTCGAAGGTCCGTTCTTGATAGGGCTCGTAATTCGAATCGCTCAGCCCAGGTAGTGGTTCGGTGCTTCCGCCAAAGGAGTCAACCTCGATTCCAAATCGATTCAGCAGCGCCAAGTGCAAGCGGCCCAGTTGTTGATTCTCGGCGTAACGAACATAACGACCCGTCTTTATGCGTCCACCGCCCTGCCCTGCTAGCACAATTGGGATCCGTGTTGCAGTATGGTTGTCGCTGTGTCCCATTCCAGAGCCGTAAAGCACGATACTGTTTTCCAGAAGCGTACCGTTGCCGTCTTTGAAAGATTTCATCCGATTCAGCAAGTAGTCAAACTTCTCCATGTGCCACAAACTGATTTTCAGCAGAGCGTCTAAGTTGTGACGTGAGTTGTTGCGAAAGAAGTGCGACAAGTAATGATGTTGTTCTTGGATACCGAGAAAATCAAAGATCATCCGGCTGTTGCTGTTGCCGAGCATGTACGTCGCGCAACGCGTTGAATCGGTCCACAGTGCGAGCGTGATCAAGTCGATCATCGATTCGACTTGTTCATTCAGGTTTGAGGGTTGCCCAGGACGTTTGGCGTTGCTGATATCAAAACTGGCTTGCTTCGATTGCTGCTTAGAGTCCATGGTCTCCAGTCGTTTTTCGGTTTCGCGAAGAACGGTCATGTATTGATCGAGGACGCGACGATCTTCGTATCCGGCTTGTCGCTCCAGAAGCTTGGCATCGTCTGAGACGCGATCCAGCAAGCTGGACATCGCAACTCGTTCGGTTGGATTGGCTAGCGGACTGCGAAATACACGATCGAAGACAAGTTGCGGATCGCTCTCACGCGGTAGGGCCTCGCCGCTAGGACCGTAGGAAATGTAAGAACATCCGATTTGATTTGGAAATAATCCTTCTGTGGTCAACTCCAACGAGCGATGCGCCGTGTCGCCGGCAATTTGGCCGGCGATTAGTTGATCGACCGAAGGTGACTTGGTGTTCTTGTGATGGCCACTCAAGAATCGCCGTGTGGAATTGGCATGGGAGGAGAACCCAAAGTCGCCCATGTTGTCCAGGATGAGCAGATCTTCTTTGTGCTTGGAGAAAGGCTGCATTAGCGGAGACATACGGAAGTCAAATTCCTCACCTCCGCTAATATTCCAGCTCGGGGGATGAACGCCGTTGGGCTTGAACAAAGTCACGAATCGTAGAGGCGGCTTAGAATTCTCAGCGCGTGCATTCTCTTCCATCAAATTCAAAAAAGGCAGCGGAAGCAAAGGTCCTGCGGAGCACCTCAAGAATCGACGTCGATCTATTCTCCAGTTCATGCTTTGTTGCCTAAAATACTATTGGAATGAAAGACGGCCTTCTGCAGTTGGCCAAACAATATCAATCGACATTGAGTTTTTCGTCTTGCTCTTGTGACTCTGTACGGCCAATCCAGCGATTTTTCTGCCAATTGGTCCATCGATCTTATTCTGAAACTTGGGTGTGCGTAAATGGTAAGCATTGCGTGATGAGCCGAATTAGCTGATGAAAGCTTCCGCCATCCTGCTTTAGCAGTTCATCGGCAATGCGATCGACCGTGGGGCGATCATAGTATTCCAGCTTGCGGCAAAGGGCATATTCCATCGTGCGACGCGTTATGTTTTCGACGATTTCTCGGCGTTTGTGTTGGACCAATATCTCTTTGAGCTCGGCGAAATCTTGGAATTCTTCACCGCTTGGAAGCCGTCCAGTCGTAAGTGGATTCTTGTCGATCACAACTCCAGCCTTGCGATCTGCTTTTGTCGGTTGATAGTTTGCCGATGGTTTGAAACCGCCGGCGTTGTCGTAGGCTTCGAGACTAAAACCAAGTGGATCAATCTTGTCATGGCAGACGGCGCAACTTGTTTGACTTCGGTGCAGCTCGAATCTCTCTCTGAAGCTGAGTTTCTTGCCCGGTGGGTTCCCCGGTACGGGCGGTACATTGGCTGGAGGATCTGGCAAGTGTTCGCCCAGCACACGTTCTAGCAGCCAAGTGCCGCGCAAGATGGGACCGCGGTTCATCGCCAACACGCCGGGCATGGTCAGCAGACCGCCGCGTTCGGGCGTGCCGGTAAGTTGAATCTTCTGGTTGGGCAGAGCTTCGACTTCGATGCCTTTCTGCTTACGGTACTTTTCTAGTTGCTGCCTCTCGTCGCGATAATATTTAGCAGTGTGCTGATTGATAAAACTCACATCCGAATCGATTAACTCGAGCAGCGGACGATCTTCTTGAAAGAGGTAGTTCAAGAAATCGATCGGTTGGGATTTTAGCGCGAGCATCACGGGCGGGTTGTTGTTGACTTTTTCAATCTCTTTCAAGCTGAACCATTGCGTTGCAAAATCCTCAGCCAAGCTACGTGCTTTCGAAGAGTTCAGCATACGCGTCACTTGAGCCTGCATCGTCGAGCTCTTCAGAAGTTCACCGCTTTCCGCCGCCCTCAGCAACTCGTTGTCGGGCATATCGGCCCAGAGGAAATAGCTCAGCCGCTCCGCTAACTCGAAAGAATCGACGGCCAGAAATTGCGAAGGCTCGTCGTTTGAATCTTCGGAATCTTCTTTCGCCGTCGGCATCATCAAGCCGCGGTGCAAGAAGGAGGGCGACATCAGCACCACTTTCATTTCCGTGCGAAGAACGGCTCGAAAGTTTTCGGATTCCTTGAACTGTTGTCCGAGATAATCAGCGTAGTTCGAGTCAGCACTTGGCGCCAACACGCGACGGTAAGCACGATGACGAAACTGCAGCAGGTAGTCGATCCAAGCTTGCGGGTTCGACTGGTCGTCGAGCGAAAAAGGAAGTTTGTCCTGATGTTCTCCCAGCAACCTGTCGAGTGCTGAGTCGGCAATCAAGCTGTATTGTTCCCAGAGGTAGCGGCTGAACAAATTTCGGGAGGTGTCGTTGGTGAATCCACTGGGGCCTGGCGGGTCAGTTGGTAGTAGTTTCATTACTAACGATTTTTCTGTGAGCGTTTGCTCAGCTTCAATAATGGCGACTTCAAGTTTGAAACCCATCATCGATTGCAGCGTGTTGCGGTATTCGTGAGTTGCGAGTCGACGAGGTCGGAAGCGACCTGGCCTCGCGTCAATGCGGCTGAGATAGTTGTCTTCAAACCACTTTTCGAACTGCAGCAGCTCGGCTTCGCTCGGTTGCTCTTCGTCTTCTGGAGGCATCGAGCCATCAGCCAAGAGTTCCGCGACTCGGCGAAGTTGCTCGAAGTGTTTGGCAAAGGGCTCGGGCGCGCTTGGAGATTCAGTGCTGCGGTGCTGTTCAGTTTGTAAGCTGAGTTGCAGAGCATCAAGGTCCAAACTGCCATCGGCTTCATTGCCTGAGTGGCAATGCACACAGTACTTTTTCACAAGCGGCATTTGGAAATCTTCGACATCAGTCGTTATCTGTCCCGGAAGGTACGCAGCCATGGTGGCGTTGATCCATAACGATGCCAACAGAATGAGCCAGCGTCGCGGCGGCAAGACGCCAGTCAGGACATTGCCTTCCAACGCAGCTCTTCCATGCGCGGGCTGAGCTGTCGCGAGCAGGATGGAAGAAATAGAAGTGTTGGGTGGGAAGGACATTAGTGCGGAGTGGCAAATTCAAAAGGACTGTTTGGCCGTGGCGCAGTGTGTGCCACTGGTGCCGCGCAGCTGTTAACGCCCGAAGGGTTGCGTATGCAACATCGGGGCATAAAAAAACTACGGAATCCTATTTTACGCAGGATTCC
>JBCCEO010000730.1:0-4319 GCA_039030255.1 Planctomycetota bacterium
AATCGCAGCATGACCCAAGCTGTAAGTAAGGCTACGGCGACCAAATAGCCGCAGGTCAGCAAGGAAGAAAAGGACAGCGGAACCGGATCATCCGATTCTAACGTTCCTTTCACAATATTCATGTCGATACCGAAGGCTGGGGCCAGAGCTGTCATCAGAATCTGGGCGAACAGTAGGCATAGAAATGTCAGGCAGATTTCTGCAAAGCCCCAAGGACGCGGCGTCCATGGCTGTGCCGGCAATATTTCTTGGCCCTTAAAGAATCGCATGCCCAAGACAACCCAAGTCGTCAACGTGCCAGCCACCGCCAAGAAAAAGATCCCAGTGAATAAAATCAAGCAAAATGCCAGGCCTGGGTTGGCCTGGAGCATTTCTGGGGTTAGCTCTGGGACTTCATCCGAATTCATTGTAAGGCTTTACTTCGCGCGACTCAGCTTCATCGCTTGGACCACGTAATCTGCCCCAGATGCAACAGTGATCAGGACGGCAGCCCACATTAAAACGACTGTCGACCAATAATAGAATGTCGACTCAGGTTGGTCCAACAGCAGCAAGCTGGCGACAACTGCAGCACACTGAAAAACCATTTTCCATTTGCCCAGCCATCGTGCTGAGAAATCACCTCCACTCCCCTCGATCATCGCCCGCAAACTAGTCACCAAGAACTCGCGGCCAATGATGAGCGTGACCATCCAAGGAAGTACTCCCGAATTCTGGGTAGCTGCCAAGGCAATCAGCGCGGCTGTGATGATGATCTTGTCTACGAAGGGGTCTAGGATTCGCCCCAGCTTGGTCACCTGGTCAAATTTCCTTGCCCACCATCCGTCGAGAAAATCGGTCGAGGCTGCAACGACGAACGTGATCATCGCAGGAATAAACAAGCCGAGCTCTATGAGGATTCCGACAGCAAAAGCCATGATCAATCGGATCGTTGAAAGTGCATTTGGCACGTTTACGATCGCACTGGAGGCTTTCTTTTCTGTGGTCTGGTCCGGGGTCACCATGTTTTCAACGCTCGTACTCATAAGCTCCTCTCACTGATCGGCTTATTGCTTTTTCAACGTGTTGGCCGCCTTGAATGCTGGTCTGACTGCCCTACCAATTCTATCTGGCGGCTCCAATCGCTGCAGCAATCAAATCGTAGTCACGATGACTGACGACTTCTACAGGCACAATCTCTCCAGGACTTAGAGGCCGTTTGTCGCTTCCCGTTACGAATACGGAAGCATCTACATCGGGAGCGTCTGCAAAAGACCTGCCCAACCACACGTTTTTCTCTTGATCGACGGGCTTGTCGATGATTACTTCCAGAGCATTTCCAACCTGAGACTTGCACCAATCGAATGCAAGCCGCTGCTGTACCTGCATCAGCTCCCCACGTCTCTGCTCCTTTAGCCCATCTGGCAAATGTTGCTTCATCTTGGCGGCGGGCGTATCTGGCTCCAGAGAATATGTGAACACACCAAGCCTTTCGAAACGAAACTCCTCCACAAAGTCGACCAGGAACTCAAAATGCTCGTCGGTCTCTCCTGGGAAGCCCGTGATAAAGGTTGTCCGCAGAACCAAGTCATCAATTCGATCCCGCAACTTGCTAACGATCTCACGCGTGCTAGTCGAGGTGACACGGCGCGACATACGACGGAGCATTGCATCGTGCACATGCTGTAAAGGCATATCAATGTAAGGCAGAATCTTCTCGGAATCGGCGATCGTATCGACGAGTCGATCATCGATGTACATCGGATAAAAGTACATCAACCGGATCCAGTCGATTCCATCCACTTCCTCCAATTGCTCCAGCAACTCGGTAAGACGACTCTCTCCATAGATGTCGCGACCGTAGTAAGTTGTATCCTGGGCAACGACGATCAGTTCACGAACCCCAGAGTCGGCAAGTTCACGGGCTTCGCGCAAGACTTCGTCCATCGGCTTGCTCGCATGCTTGCCACGCATCTTGGGAATCGCACAGAAAGTACAGTTGCGATCACAGCCTTCGGATATCTTGAGATAGGCAAAGTGCTTGGGCGTGATTCGCAATCGATTCGTGTCGTCTAGCGCTCGGATGGGAGCCGGACGGAAGACCGTTCTCTGCTCCTCCAAGCCGTCCACGAGTTGGGAAGCCATCCGTGTGATATCATCCCGACCGAAAACGCCAACCAGCGAATCGATATCGGGCCGCCGTTCTAACAGCTCTTCCCGCTCTCGTTCGGCCAAACAGCCGGATACGATGACGCCGCGAATTTTGCCTTGCGACTTCAAGTCGAGCATTTGGTCAATGGCTTCCATCGACTCTTTCCGCGCGTTGTCAATAAAGCCGCAAGTATTTATGACGACAAAGTCCGATTCTTCGGGCTCCTGCACCAAATGGAACCCCTGCTCATGCAACAATCCGAGCATACGTTCGCTATCGACGAGATTCTTGGGGCAACCAAGACTGACAAAGGAATAGCGTCCACGCACATCACCGCTTGGAGGCTCTACTTCAGCCCTGGCTGATTCATTCGCGTCGACAATTGGCAATGAAATCGATGCCATAACTTGGCCAACTAAAGCTCTCGAAGGGACGGGGGGGAATTGAAAACGAAGGGAGAAGAATGGGAACGCCCTCTTGCCGCAATGGCGTTGCTCTGGCTGATGCGACCTTGGTGGCGGTGATTATACCGCCAGGACAGGATCCTGCATGCCTTAATTTTGCAGCCTTAATTCGGTGTTATTATGCCCCGACAATTGGCCCTGCCACTGCCGCATCCCTTGCAGATGGATACCTATGAAAAAAGGGTTTTGGCGAGACTTACGAGCGGGATTGGCGTTTTTCCTGAATTTCTTTGCTGGCCCAAAGCAACGCCTGCTGCTCGTCGTCCGATAGGGCACTAAAACCATCACGATGGACCTTACGCAAAATTTCGTCCACGTCCAAGCCTTCCTCGTCAGCGTCGTATTCGGCGGAATCCGTGAAGTCCTCGCCGTCTGCCTGCGAGCCCTGGGCGATAAGATCTACGGGATCAAACTCCTCCTCAACCTCCGTTGCAGGCGGGGGAATCTCAAAGTGTGGGCCGCCAACGGTCGTCACAGCTTTACCAACCATCATTCGCGTTGGCGTTGGCACATACTGCTCTTCAAGCTCCTCAGCTCGTGCCTTTTCCCAACGGCTAGCCACAAACAAGTAGACCGATGCAGCAACAAAGGCATACCAGATATCAATTGGGCTCTCGATCAACCAGCCGGCGATAAACGCTGCTAGCCCTATTCCCATAAGAAGCGTTGCCAAGTGAGAATTCAACGTCGCGATGCCCCTGAATACATGAGGTTCCAGAGCCGTGCGGCTTCGCCAACTGTAGGCGGAAAATATCAGGGCTCGCATATCGAAAGGGACCGTCGGCAAGAAGTGCAGTACGACCAAGAACAGATTGACCCAGAAAATCTGCGTTGCCCAAGCAAGACTGTGCCATCCGCCTTGAAAGTCGAACAATTCGTTGAGCGTAATTGTGTCTGTCGGAGTCGGCGTCATTGCCGCGTTGACGACCAAGGCAACGGACATCATGCCGACGGAAGCTAGTTGACCAGAGGTGGCATACGCCAGAATAGCTCGGGGCGGCAAGTATTCGTAGTCGGTCTGGATGTTGCCAGCCGGGCAAATCGTAGTATCAAAGTCGTGAGAAAAATCACCAATCGAAAGCTGCTGCGCCGCCAAACGGACAATTAAACTACCAAGCCAGATTAGCGGAAGCGTGACCGAGACCGGCCGAAACTCCGAATAGCCTGGAAGAAAGCTGATTGCCAGGGTGGAAAAACTTAGAATGAAAAGCGTCAGCGATAACGAAATATGAATTTCCGAGTTACCGACTGCCCAGCCTGGACGTATGCGAGGCCGAGAACCAAGGCTCACGAAATAGTCATACAAAACTGTCAGCATTCTGTTCAATTCATAGCTTCCTGAAGTAAGCCCTTTATCTTGTGCAGTTTCCCGATTTCAAGCAACCTTTTTGCCTGACAGCTCGGCCATCCAGACTCCATCGATATGCATACTATCGATTATGAGCATGATATGGACGGCGGCTAGTAATTTCATGTATCAAATAGGGTCGGGGTCGGCTTTCGGCCTAATTCAACGGGATGTTGGCAGGCATTTCTTCACGGAAGATGGGTTTTGTTAGGGCAGCCAAAAGACAGTTGTGAAAACCGACCATGCATTTTCTTCTCTGCTGGAGAGCCTAGCGGAGACCTACACGCGTCGCGGCTAGCCCAGGAATTGGGCGACAAGTTTCAATTTCGTGGCTTCGGTGGTCCACAACTAGCAAGCGCCGGATGTAGCCTAGATT
>JBCCEO010000731.1:0-4308 GCA_039030255.1 Planctomycetota bacterium
AAAATGACGTCATGGTCCCAGCCATCGACCAAAAACAACAAGGTGGATTTATCTTTTGGAGTACTTGTTCCCACACTTCCATTGCGCCCCTTACGTGTGTATGGATAACTCGACTCCTCGCTCCGGCTTTGCATGCCGAAGCCACCGATGATTTTTCCATCTTGGTTTCGAAATAAAAGCTTGTTCTTCACTCCGTTCAGGCGTCCAGCCACCCGAGACTTAATCTCAGCTGGGGCAATCGCTTCGTTTCGAACGCCGTCGAGATAAACGGTTACATGCTGATTCGGGCCAACCGGGATAACCGCGCTTTCATTTACTCCATGCACCGATCGAATGCCGGCAATTCCTTCTTCGTCAGACACTTCCAAAGTCACCTTATTCCCGCCACCCGAGATGACGATCATCATCGAGCCCGATTCTGAGCCAAAATATCCACCGGAGCTATGCTCGCTTGAGCTATTCGGTGTCTTTGAGGCTGATAAAGGCAACGAGTCTTTCGAGCCAGAATCTACTGCTGATGCCTTTGCGTCTGAGTCTTTCTTGGGATCGAGAAGCCGATCACGAGCCCTAATTCGAGGCGTAAAGAATTCAACTTCGTTGCCGGCGCCGTTAACGTTCGTTTGTACCTTTTGCCTGAGTTCCTCGGGTACTTGGATTTCATTTCCCGCACCTGTCACGTTGATCGTGATCCTTTGATCTTTTGACACCTCGATTTCAGTTGCAGAAGTAGGCCAACGTAAAGTCCTTGTCCCAGTAATCGGATTGCTATCGTTCGTTCGCAATCTGAATCTTCCGCCAGCACCACTCACATTGAGGATCAATTCTCCTTGGAGAGGCTCCGTACGTGTCGTAACCTGAGCGGGCCCTAATTGCGATCCCAATCGATTTCGATCTTGTCTCATCCGGTCCAATGGCGACTCACGATCGCCAGAGGCTCCAACTCCACTTTGTGCGGTCCCATCACTTGGCAAAAACCCGTTCTCGTCGAACTTGATCCCGCCAAAATCAATAGATCCCGGCCCAATTGTCATTTGCCCGACCCGCACGCTACCATCCGGCGATCGCGAGATTCCCGGAGTAAGATCTTGTGCGGCCTTGGCATCGACGCCAACGATATTGCCAAGAGTCTCTACCCGATCCTCCAATTCGGCCAAGGCTGATCCGACACGATTCCTGAAGATCTCATTGGGATTGTACCTACCGAGCAGCGTCTCGAGATCTCGAAGTTGTTTATCCGCGTTCTCTTTGGCATAGCGATACTCAGCGAGGTCCTCAAAATTAACTTTGCTTCCCGCCATATCGATGATTCCACTAAACGCTCTGCTGGCGGAATCATTCCTCGCCACGAATTCCTTCTCAAACTTTTGAAACTCATCGAAGATCTGCTCTTTAGCTAGCTCGAATGATTGCCGATCAGCCAACTCTATAAACTGTCCGTTGATCAGCACCGATCCAAGCCCTTGCTTATTTAGCTTGAGAGTCAGATTCCAATCGTGGCTGGCTCCATTGGCGTCGACCCATTTGAAGTCACCTGTGCGCAAGCTCCATTTTCCATCCAATTCGGCTTCCGACCCGGTCGATTCAACTTCGACTTCGCCAGTAAGGACACGAACTCCAGTCGCGCCTAAATCGTCGACAGAAACACTAAACTCGGTCCCGAGGTCGACTACTTTTGATGCTGGCGTGGTTACCGTAAACCCGACAGCAGGTGGCGGCACCAGCGCGGTCAATTGCCCGGACTTGAGATCAAACAAAGCGTCGGATCGCATCGAAAATTGCGCAGGCCCCACTAAATCCAACTCGACACCGTTGATCAACCGCAATTGGACCTGGCCAGCGATCAAGTGCAAGTCTTCCGTCTTGATAAACTCGCCGGGCTTTCGCGCCCATTGCGCCTCCTTGGTATCAACGATTTGAGCAATATACGGCATCGAACTCGGCGCGCTGTCCAACCCCAAAGGACTGGCTTTAGAAAACTCTTCTACGGTCAGTTGCTGAGTCCCAAATTCATCCGAAGGTGAGCCGAGATTTGGATCAGCCGCTGCTCCAACAGGCGAACTCGCATTGTCCGCAGAGCTTCCGTCGCTGTCCTTTTCGAGATCCTGAGTATTCGGAGTTACCCGTGAATCCTCAGCTCCACTCGTCGAACGACTGGCCTGCTCTGGCAGTGACGACAAATTCATAAAGGCAATGATAGCCCCAGTCATCACAAAAATGCTGACCGCCACCACAGTGATTTGCAAATTGTAACGTCGGCGTGAATTCGTACCTCGACGACTTTGGACAGGCTGGGAGTGCGCATTGGAATACACCGGCGTCGGCGTCCCAAGTTGGACTTGCTCCACTTGCGTGGAAACTTGCAGCGAACTTGATGCAACGCCGGACAACGGAGGCTTCGCGATCGGCTGATTGGTGGTCGCAATCGGTCGTGAATCTGAGGCTGGAATCGCCCTTGGCGGTGGTGTAACACTCGGCGTCAACCGCTGACCTTTTAGCCTTCCAGGAATCATTCGGAGCGGCGTTGGAGGCGGAGCCACCAGACCATGATCGTTCTGCAATCTGATAACGTCCAAATCCGAAATGTTGGCATCGTCTTGCATCCTACCTGCAGCAGAAGATGTCGGCGTGCCCTTTCCATGAATCGAAGCCTCAACGCGGGCCACAAAATCATCCGCCGTAGCGGTGATGTGCGGCTGGATTCTCAGCGCTCCGTCGATTTGCGCGTCTTGAACAATTTCCTGCTGTAAATCAAGTTGCCCAGCCACAGCAAGAATCTCCGCTTGCAGAGCCGCGGAAGGTTGGTGTCCTTCGTGTCGGCTTTGAAGGGCGTCAAATAAGGAATGTTTCTGATTCATGGAAGCACTCAATCGATATTGTCCAGAAGCTTCTTCTTTCGGGTGATACATTTCAACAACGCGCGGCGAATGCGGACGAGCATCATGCGGACAGCACCGCTACCCTTATTCACTTTCGATGCGATGGCATCGGTTGATTTTTCGTGAAAGTAGTATTCGTTAACGACTTCCTGGCAAACAGGCGACAGTTGGCGAATACACTCATCCAGTGATTCTAGGAACGATTCTTGATCGCTCTCAGATTCGGGTTCCAGCACTGTGGCTTGCCAGTTCAATAGTGCGGCTTCAAATGATTTTTTCTCCTTAGCCTTCCGCCGCCTCTCCGATCTCAGGAAGTGCAACGCTTTGTTCTTCGCGATGCCAAAGAGCCAAGTCGAAAACTTCGACTCATTGCGAAAATCCTCCAATTTCCGATAAGCGGTGAGGAAGACTTCCTGCGCCAGATCATCTACGATCGATGCGTCCTGCGTGAATCGAGCCAAAAATCGCCGCACGTTCGCCTGGTGTAGACGCACCAATTCCCCAAAGGCTTGCGCTGAGCCGCTCTGGGCGTCTTGGACTAGCGAGTCTAAGTCTTCGGCGATTTGCATGTTCACGATCATTTCTTTGTATGTTGCCTACAATCCACGAATTGTCACAGCAAAAACACAAATATAAGATTGGTCGTAAAGTGTTCCCAAACAACGACTTGCGAAGAGCAGCTTAGCAAATCCTAGAAGAATCGGCTTCGTTTTCCACAATTTATCGTTGGAACGATCGGCTCCGAAAATTTGCACCCGGGGTAGAGCCCCTGAAAAATTGACCTCATCTCCAAAGACTTTTTTGGAGTAGTGTATGGGTCTGGAGCAATTCGCACTCAGAAAGGCTTGCCCCGTGGATCGATAGCCAAAGTTCGTTCGGAAAACGGTAACCTGTTAACTGGGCGTTGAAAGCGTTTCGAGGGATATGTATCTGCGGCACTGCAGTCGGCGTCGTCGGGCACTCCTGTTCCAGATGACCGATATACAAGTATTGCGCCGACACTTGTAAAAAGAAACTCATTTGCTTTAGACTGTTGCTGCTTGCTCTACCGGCATCAAACGCAAAAGAGCGATCGTAAAGGCGAGCCATTATCCGCTATGGACACAACATGCTGTTGATGAGCCCCAACGCCTCAGCAGGCCCGTTTCACTAACCCGCCACACGCCGTCTAGGCCCACCCAAATCGAAGTAACGATTCGTTTAACGGCGAGCCGCAGGCGGTTCTTCCCTTACAGAACTACGCAACAAGCCGATCCAGAGGACTAGTGATTGTGATATCCGATCGATTCAAAACGTGCGTGTAGATCATCGTGGTCTTGACGTCCGAGTGCCCGAGCAACTCCTGAATAGTTCGAATGTCCGTGCCGGCCCAAAGCAGGTGCGTTGCAAAGCAATGGCGAAAAGTGTGACTCGTCACGTGTTTGTGGATTGC
>JBCCEO010000732.1:0-4304 GCA_039030255.1 Planctomycetota bacterium
AAAGTTTAGTGGATCGCCCAGTTGGCTCAGACTGGGGTAAATCAACGCCCGAACCTCGCCATTTTCCTCGACTCCCTTCGAGCATTGCAGGCTGGGAACGCAAGGCTAACTAAGAGCTGACCATAAAACCCTGAGGAACTCGCAACGCGTTGAAGGATAAATTAGCGGATGTTCCCGATCGCCGCCCGATTCCCGGAAGAATTCCATCGCTTTCCCAAGCTTGACTGCATTGCCCCCAATTTGGGCAGGACGGAGGTGGCTCCGACTCTATAATAGAGTACAAGTGGTTCTTCGCCCACAAACGAAGGTCGTTCCTTGTGTTTCGGAGAGTTCCAATCGCCATTTCTAGTGGGATTCTTCGGCTCAGCGAAACAATTCCTCTCTATAGATGAAGTTCAACCCAATGGACACGCAGTTTAGTTCCGTACAGTCAGCCGTTGATTCGATCCGACGCGGGGAAGTTGTGATCGTCTTGGACGCAGAGGATCGCGAGAACGAAGGAGATTTTATTTGCGCCGCAGAATTGGTCACTCCTGAGACCATCAATTTTATGCTAAGTGGTCGAGGTCAGTTGTGTTGTCCGATCCTGCCCAATGCTTGCGAACGTCTGGATCTGCGTCCCGTAGTAGACACCAATAACGCACCGTTACGAACCGCATTTCGTACCCCGGTTGACTACAACGGTAGCAAAACTGGCATTACGGCAGCGGAACGCGCAGAGACGATTCGACGATTGGCGTCGCCAAACTCGCAAACTGATGATTTTGTTCGGCCTGGTCATGTGTATCCACTCGTGGCCATGGAAGGCGGAGTACTCCGGCGCGCTGGACATACCGAAGCAGCAGTCGACCTGCCACGCATGGCCGGCCTCGCACCTGCGGGCGTTCTGACAGAAATTCTCGATGATTCTGGTGACCGGGCGACCCGGGATCAACTCTTGCAAATTGCTAAAGAGAACCAACTCGAAATCATCACAATTGAACAACTCATTGCTCACCGACGTGTCAGTGAGAAACTAGTCAATCGCAGAGCGACGGCCAAACTGCCTACCCGTTGGGGCGATTTCAAAATTGCCGTCTACGATGTGCAATTTGAATCGCAAGAGCCGATCGCAATTTACATGGGCGATCTAGAGCAGAGTTTGCACCAAGCCCCTTTGGTGCGAATGCATAGCAGTTGCTTTACCGGCGATTTGATCCAGTCATTGCGTTGTGATTGTGGTGACCAGCTCTCCATGGCTTTACAAATGATTGCCAGCGAGAAACGCGGCGTGTTGGTCTACCTTCCCCAAGAAGGACGCGGGATTGGACTTGCTCAGAAGATTCACGCTTATGCGTTACAAGAAGAAGGCATGGATACCGTTGAGGCCAATCATGCATTGGGCTTCAAAGCAGACATGCGTGACTACGGTGTCGGCATCCAAATCCTAAAGGAACTAGGACTCAACGAAATCCGACTGTTAACGAATAACCCCAAGAAGACGGAAGCATTTAACCTTCGAGGATTTGACTTGCGGGTCGTCGATCAAGTCCCAATTGTGTGTGAGACCAACCCACACAACGAAGCATATCTCGAAACCAAGCGTGACAAGCTTGGCCATCAATTACCGAAAAAGTGAAGCTGACAAATGCCATCCCGCAACTCAGATCAACTAGTTGCGTGAGAATTGTGGCTTTGCAGCCATAGCTCCGGAAGCCGCACGTCGCAGGGCAACGTCCAGCACGCGGTCCGTCTTCTTTGCTGATTTTCGATCGCCTGAATCCAAATTCGGCTTGGCGACAAAGTACACTGGATCTTCTTCCTCAACAGCCAATGTTGGTTGCACACCTTGCTCACTGATCGCACGACCGTTGGGAGAGTAGAACTTTGAAACAGTCAGCCGTATTCCGCTGCTAAGCGTCTTCGTGTGATACAGCCCCTGCACACTGCCCTTTCCAAAGGTCGTTTGCCCGATGACTTCACCGCGATGGTTATCGCGGATGGCACCCGCCAGAATCTCACTTGCACTGGCCGATTCCTGATCAATCAACAAGGTCAATGGCATGCTCCAAGTTCCACTTCGCGTTGCGTCGTAGTTCTGGTTCTCGATGCCGTTCTTACCCCGAGTGCTGACGATGCGACCGGAGCTTAAGAATCGATCGGCTACTTCTATCGACGCATCCAACCACCCACCTGGATTACCGCGCACATCAATGATGAGAGAGGACATACCGCGTCGCTGTAGATCCCAGAGGGCGCGGTCAAGTTCTTCGACCGTCGTCTTTTGGAATGAGCTGATTTTTAGATAGGCTATTCCCTTTACCGCGTCGAGAATCTTTGCTTCCTCGACACTAGGCACTTCGACGCGTCGTCGTACGACGACCAAGTCCGATCTGCTGCCGGTTGCTTGCTCTATCAGCAAGCGGACATGGCTGTTCTCTGGTCCACGCAGGAGATCTGCGGCTCGCTCGGCACCGACGTCGAGGCAACGAACAGTGCCAATCTCAGCGATCTTATCCCCTGACTGTATTCCGGCTTGTTCTGCTGGGCCACCCGGAATGACATTTAAGATCTCTAAGGGTACAGAGTGAGGTTTGAGTGCTATGCCAAGGCCTACGAAATTGCCTTCGATCTGCGATTCGACCTCTTCTAACTCCGAGCGAGACAAGAAAGACGAGTAGGGATCAAGTAGTCCGATCGCACCTAACGCGAACTGCAGGATTGTTGTGCTTTGCTTCAGCCCGATTTGTCGCTCCGCGGACGCTGCTGCCTCCAGGACTATATTTCTAGCTTCGAATCGATTGGCAATTTGGTCTCGCAGGGTCAAACGATGGATGCTCGTTCGAAAACGCTCAATCTCGGATTTGCTTCGATTCGGAAGGTGCTGTTTTAAGAATTTGGGCTCGGTCAGCGCAATTTCCAAGTAAGCAGTTCCGCCTCGAACTATTTCTGCCAAATTGATGACGTCAACGTAGCTCATCTCGAGCCTTGAGAGCACTTCAGAGTACAGCTCTATTGCTTCGCCTTTTCCAACAGAACTGAGCCGCTGAATCGACGCATCGCTCCCCCGACGCAACACGTCGTAGTGCAGGCGAGAGATAAGCAACCGACGGCGTAGTTCTTGATCGTTCGGATAGCTCCTTACACCTGTTTCATAATGCCGCATGGCCGCGATCCAATCCCGAGCCGCTTCCAGTTTGAGGCCATTCTGGATAATCGACTGAACGATCAACTTAACATCAGACTGCGTCCGGTCAGAGTCTCCCGCGCCAGCCGATTGAGCCAAGCAGGGCATCGTACAGAGAATTGAAAGCAAGGCAGCCATCAGGTAGGAGGAGGGATTCATTTGCTCTCTCAAGGAATGCGACTTCGTCAGTGCAAAACTAAGCGCAAAAAATCCTACGAGCGATCGAGAGTAGCCGTCTCAAGAATCAGTGCCCGGAATGGATTTTCGCATTGGGCATGCCTCGAAGCGTGACAGATTGGAACTTGCAATGAACACAATTCGTTGAATTGAGTTGACTGCCCGATGCCCCAGTCCTTCACTTTGCCTTCCGTGCACGAAGTCGGCCCGAGCAAATATAGGTCGTAATTAGCGTTCGGTCAAAAAACTTCCTGGGAGTTTATTGCCGTAAACTTTCCCTAACTGTCCAGCTTTTACCTAAAGAATGCGATCGTAGGGTTTAAGCGGGCTTGTCCCCAATGGAATACTGACAAGCTTGAAAATAGAATGAACAGCATTCGCATGTTGCCAGAAGTTGTCTCGGTAAAGTGTCTTATGAATAATCCTGAATCCCCGCAAAGTTCAGCACAAAGCAATGCAGACCAACGCATCGAAGAGTTGGAGATCAGTTTGGCTCATCAACAACGCCTGCTAGAACAGCTCAACGAAGTGGTGACCCAACAGACGCATTCGCTGCTTAGACTAGAGAAAAAAGTGCCACAGCTTGAACGGGAAATCCAAGGGCTGAAATCTAAAACGGCCGAACGACAAGGCCCCTTGCCCGATGAAAAGCCCCCTCACTATTGAGGCAGTTCACTAGCCTGCCAAGTTTCGATTCGCTCGAGCAAATTACCGGTACCGAAATCGGCGACTTGGCAACAGCCCGCTTCCATGACAATAAAATTGTGGATGCTGGCAAAATCGAATCGATTGAAGCAATTCAAAAAGTGTTCGAAAGCAACGGGCTAGATGGCGACTTCAACTTCGGCTTCCAATAACTGCGATCCGCCTCATCGTTAAAGTTTAGCGTCCAGTGGACTCTAACCGGCAGCGAAGTTCCTCGGAACACTCAAGCGATTCGGAAACGAGTTCGCAGCTCTGA
>JBCCEO010000733.1:0-4303 GCA_039030255.1 Planctomycetota bacterium
ATTGCTGGAAATCAGCACATTGACTTGGGAACTTGAACGAATGTTTGTTTCTTGAAATCGGCTACCGCAATGGTTTCTCACCGCCCTTCGGCACGAGTGGAAACTTTCAAGCTTGATCGGCCCGTGAATCTTCCTTATCCAGAGAAGACCGAAGGCAAAAAGTATTGGCATTCGGCTACTGTGAAACGCTTTCCTTCCAGGCGTGGCAAAGTGTTCTTAGACGAGCTGCCTGAAACGTCTTTCGTCGTCGCACATGGTACTCTCGGCAAGTTAGGGCGTGCGGGAGTCCCGGGTGCTTCCTCGATTCGTGTTGCAAAACAAAAGTTTGCGCACGGTCTGCAGCTTCATCCGCCATCTTGGGGAACTAGCCGAGTTACCTATCGACTTGGCGGGGCCTACACGAAATTGTCCGCAGGCGTTGCGGTAGCCGAGAACGGCAATCTAGGGAAGAAGGTCAAGGGGACGTTGACGTTCGAAATCTGGGGAGATGGCAAGAAACTTGCGGAGAAGGCAGGGATTAAAACCTGTGGCAAGCCTTTTCCTATTACAGCGGACATTACCGGAGTTGATTCTTTGGTCCTCGTTGTTCGATGCGCGGGAACTTCTGCGAGCGCCTGGGCGACTTGGTTGAACCCGGTTTTGGAGAAGTAAGGGCCAGCGAGCCGACCCTTACATTTCTTCAAAATCCTGGACGTGCCGCGAAGCGAGTCGAGTTCCTTCGCGGGCATCGTAGCTTAGCCAAAGGACGTCGGCCCGAGCGAACTGGCGCAGGATGCTTTCGAATAGAGTGTGTTCATCGGGCCAAGGGTAGGCGTAAACGAAGTCGAAGTCGCGAAGTTCCATGTCCAACGCATCGTATGCAGCAGGCATGTCAATAATGGTTCGGCTCAGCTCTTCTCCGTCTGCTGGGTTCCACTTAAATGCATCTGGAATGAAACTGCCTTGGGCAAATTTCGCTGGGTAATCTGCCTCGGCCCCGTATTTCTCGGTTAGTGACTTGGAGTACTCTATAAGGCCTCGTTCGGCTTCGATGCCGTAAGCCTCAAAACCCATGTGGCTGGCCATGATGGTCACAACACCTAGCCCTGAACCCCACTCCAAGAAAGTCACGGCTTTCCCCCGCAAAGATGCCAACTGTTGACCGACTGCGAGATAATCTGCACAGACGTAGCCTTCGAAGGCCGGTTCGTTTTGTTGCTCATCCCAGATTTCCATCGCCTCCTGCCAAAGCTCGCCAAACTTTGCGGTTAATTCGTCGTCAAGTTTGGAATAGGTCATCTGAAGTTTCTGTCGACTTGGTGGGAAAGGAAGAGCCGAAGTCGTGAGCGTGAAAAAATGGTCGTGGGGGCATTGAAGCATAGAAAACGGCTTCTTGCGTCAGGGGCAAGAAGCCGTTTTGTCCGGATAAGATCCAGTCTCAGTGAGTCGCTAGCCGCTACCTGCGCGGCTGCTCTACAACTACCTCAGCAGTCTTATTTGCTGTGGTAGTGGAAGGTCTTAGACTGAAGTGTTTTACCGCCTGCTGCGAGCTTGATCATGATCTTGTCTCGCTTGACGTGCTTGACGACATGGTCGTCGTCACGCTCAAAGACGGTGCCTTTGTCATTGCTCTTGCCAACTGGAATTTGGTAGTCCTCAAGTTCACCGTCAGGTTCGGTGAAGGTCAGCGTGATTTGCTTTGCGTCGACGGCCACAGGTCGCTTACTCTTGTTTAGCAAGTGGATGCGAACGATGTCGCCGGAGACGACCAATTCTGCATGATGACCTGATTCGCCCAGGCTGATCAGTTCGCCACCGTGAGGACCATGCGGGTAGGCAAACGTTTTCGAGGTTTGCACTTTGCCACCGACGTTTAGCTTGATCGAGATCTTGTCCCGCATGATGTGATGCACCACGTGGTCACTCTTGCGTTGAAAACCGCCCTTGGCCGCCGCGATCTTGTAGTCTTCCTTTTCCCCGTCTGGCTCGGTGAAGGTCAGAATGATATTCGCGGCGTCGACGGCTACGGGTTTCTTGTCCTTGTCCAGTACGCGAGCCGTAACAAGCTCACCGTCCTGAACAAGAAGCTCTACTTGGTAGGCTCCGTCACCCAAGGCGACGAGTGCTCCTCCCTTGGGGCCATGAGCGTGATCGGCCTTATGGTGGTCGGCCAAGACTGGTATCGCAGCCAAAACGCCGACGATAGGCGCGATAAATTTGGCAATTCGCATGGATTGCATCTCCCGGAAATTTTTGGTTGGAGGGGATTAGTCAAGTTAGACCCGCTCGCCCGTACTGGCAAGTATCCATTTGGCCCGATTTCACATTCTTGGCGTAGTTGCAGTATTTTATTGGCCTTGAACGCCATTTTGCGTACAGCGAAACGGGATCCGGCATCTAAGATTACGGAATCTCAAGTTCATGAGATGGTCCCAATCGTGCTTCAAACCTGGATCGTATTATCCTAGGTATTTCCACAGAATCTTGTCGGGCAAACTGCAAAGTTGGGCTTAACCATCTCAGAAGTTGAATCGTGAGGGAATCGTGAGCGTCAGGTTGATTCGTCAGAGCGGAACAGGAGAAATCGCGGAAAGCAAACTCTGGATTCCCAATTTGCACGAACGCCATTCCTTTTGGCTGGGCTAAAAAGGCCAGGGAGTATTTATTCGATTGGTTTGAATCGCAAACACCTTAGTCAGCTATAGTTAAATAAGTCTAGTCTTGATTCGTATATCGCCCATGTCCATATCAATCAATCTTGCGATTGAGCTCGAACCACTCTTTCAAGAGTTCGAGCAGCAACTCCGCCTCAGACAGTCTCCTTCGATCGCAGAGTTTGCGAATCGGGTTGAAGAGAATTTGCGTGATGAGCTCCTGCAGGAACTTTTCAGGCTCAAGTGGGAGTACGCAGGGATTCCAGATTCTGCGGACGCCGATTTCAGTGACTTTCCGAAGTATCGAGAATCGCTCGAAACGTGCTTGGAAGAATCGAAGCGTATCTCGCCGCAGCTGTTTCAACCGGGAGACTGTATCGGAAGTTATCGAGTCGTGGGCGAGCTAGGAGCGGGCAGGTTTGGACGCGTCTACAAAGCCTGGGATGAACGTCTGGATCGGGCTGTGGCACTCAAGTCGCCAACCGCAAAAGACACTTCTGGCAAGATTGCTGCACGGATACTTGCAGAGGCAAAATCATTAGCCGAACTCAGCCATCCCAATATCGTAAAAATTCATGATGTGATCGAAGATGAAAATGGCTGGCCACTGCTGGTTTTGGAATTGATCGACGGCGAGCCTTTGGATGTTGGAGCGGATCTGGGGATAAACTTAGAGCTATTTACAAATCTGTGCGATGCAGTCGCTTATATCCATCGGAAGGGATATATCCATCGGGATTTGAAGCCAGACAACGTCATCGTCGACCAACAAAATCGAGTCACGGTTGCTGACTTCGGGTTGTCAATGAAGACCGAGGAGCGGCAACGTCAGCAATCAATTTCGGCTGGCACCATTCGTTATATGTCACCCGAGATGGTACGGGGCGAGTCGCAATGGGTCGATGGTCGCACTGATATTTGGTCGTTAGGCGTCATCCTCTATGAGATGATTGCTGGAAGGAGTCCGTTTCCTCAGCAGGACGAAGAACAAATTGTGGACGGAATCCTGAACGGTTCTGTTGTTCCACCACGCCAATTCAATGCAGATTGTCCGGAGGCAATTGAACAGGCCTGTTTAAAATGCCTAGAAAAGGATGCCCAAGACCGATTCTCTACGGCTAGCGATTTGGCAAATGCAATTCGCATCGATACGGTCGAGAAGCAGGCCGGTCTTGAATCTGCGGCTTTCATACAGGAGCAACTTTCTGTTCCAGAGAGAATCGGTCCTCCACCAATTGTGGCAGCTTTTGCAGCGACAACACTGCTGGTAGTTTTCTTTGCGTCCGTTTCTTTCTACCTGTCTAGTGCGGGACATGCCACCAAGGGTGACGAACGGATCGTATCCGCATCCGAAAAAGATTTGGCCAGGCCCGAAAAATCCGGAGAGCCAGCTGGGGCTTCTGCTCCAGATTCCGAACGTAAGGATGGCGCTGAGTCAGAGGAGAAACTGCCCGGAACGCCCCAAGATGATCGCGTCAGAATGCTTTTTGATTGTGAGGTCGAACGTAATGGCGTTCTGTTCGAGTGTGTGGAAGCATTGCCACTGTTACACGCCGACATACTGAATTTCAGATTGGGTTTCACTGAATCAATCTACACGCGGGTGATTTGGATTCATTCAGATGCCGAGGTGAATCCTCCCGGGCTGCATGAACTTGAGCTTTTTAGCG
>JBCCEO010000734.1:0-4298 GCA_039030255.1 Planctomycetota bacterium
CGACTGGGACGGCGAGGTCGTTGGGGCTGGGCAACTGGAACATCTGGAGCTGAATCCTGGCAAATCGATTCGCGATGAGATCCGGTTTTTCCACCCAATGAAATCGATCTCCAAAGTTGGTTTTGATTTCAAGCCAACCGGCGATGGCACGGAAGTCACGTGGTCCATGTCGGGTTCCTTACCATTCTTCTTGTTCTGGATGACAGGCCAGATTGAAACTTTCGTAGGCCTTGATTACGAACGCGGGCTATCAATGCTGAAGGAATGGATCGAGACAGGAAAGGTCAGTGCCAGAACGGAGGTCATTGGTCCACAGGCCATGGGGCCCTTTCATGTGCTTGGGGTTCGTGATTCCTGCACGATGAAAGATACCGGGGCTTCGATGGAGAAAGCGATCACCAAGGCTCGTTCGCTGCTTGAATCGGCCGGTCTCGAGATTTGCGGCGAGATCTTGACAGTTTACCACCGACTTGACATGAAGAAGCAGGTATTTGATTACACCAGTGGATTCATGTTCGACAAGCTACCAAGTACCATACCGGAGGGAATGTCGCAGTGGTCTCTTCCCAATTGCACTGCGTTCCGAGTTGATCACCACGGAAGCTACCACCACTTAGGGAATTCTTGGAGCGCGGCGAATCAACATGTTCGAAATAAAAAGATGAAGCCAAGTAAGATTGCTGCTTTCGAACTATACAAGAATGATCCTGGCGACACGCCACCTGAGGAACTATTAACCGAGATCTACTTGCCGTTGAAGTAATTGGACGTCTATCGGGAGTATTGAACTTGTCCAAGGCGTTAACTCTGCCGCAAGACTTGACAGAAGATCAACGTCAGTGGATTCATTGGCGAATGGATTGGTTGTGTGAAGAATTCAGTGAAGCGCTGCTGCAGAATGCCAAAGTCGCCTTACTGAACGGCAGTCAGTTTCCTGCCATTTTCCGAACTTCCCAAGGAGCAAAGGAAGATCAAAAACTTGCACAACAGTATTTGCAGCAACTGTCGACTTGGATGGACTTTGATAGCTCAAATTTTACTCTGTGTTTTGATGAGAGCGAGGCGAACGACGATTCGTATGCAATCCAATTGAGCAGTGCCGAGCTTCAGGACCGTCAGCGACTTCTTGCATTGCTCGCCCATGAAATTGGCTATGCTCAGGTAACCGGCGAACGCGGAAATGAGAGTGCTGAGGATATCGAAGGCTTGGCCGACTTAGCAGCTGTGTTTTTTGGGCTCGGCGTCCTAATGGCCGCGGCAAGCCAAACTCAGCAAAACGACCGGCAGTTTCAAACTTCGTTAAGTCCCGCGATGCTGGGCTATTCGCTCGCGCTTTTTGCTGAAATTCGAGGAGAATCCAAGCCTGCTTGGGCGGCGGAATTGAACGGACAAGTCCTAGAGGCTTTCTACGACTCACAGTACTACCTTGAGCAAACAACGGAAGAAATCGCCTCAGACGATAGAGACGAAATGGGCTCTCACGAAACAGTAGCCCTCGAACCTCAGGCTGAATTACCCGCCCCAAAGTCAGACAACTCGTACTCAGAACCTCCTTCAGCCCGAGACACAGTTGAGCAACTCGATGAACGCGATGATTCAGCACACGAGGATGATTCTTATTCGCTCAACCGGAAATGCAAGGAATGCGGCCGGCTAACCGAGCCAGGTGAACAACTTTGCACCGAATGCGAAGCCGCAAACGTCGATCATCGTGCTGCCCTTCGTGAAGAACTGGCGAAACACGACGACAATACTTGGATTGTGCATTTTGGCCTGCTCGTGACCGTGGTTCTCATCATACTCATCGCGGTTGCAGCGGTAAGCACTTGGTAGGCTCAGGAAGCGCTCCCTTGGACCCTAGGCGGAAATCGAATCCAGCGCCTGCACACTAAGAAGTATGCTGACCTGCACCTGACAGAAGGTCAAAAACTTCGAATTGAGGTCAGGTCTAGAGGAAAAGACTAAAAAGATGACGAATACTTGCATGAAGTGCATATCCAAATTGTTGAAGAAGCGACGGGAAATGTAATCCGCAACCTTGAGGTCAAGATTTGGTCGAAGAAAGGAAAGCGTGTTGATGAACCTGTGCTCAAGGAGAATCCAACTCCAGAAGATATCGCAGAATATAAGGCTAAGAAGAAAAAGTACGACAATTCGGCAAAGCACAACGAGGCAATCGATAAACTCAATAATCAGCTGTTGCGGTACATTGATCTGAAGGCAAGCAATGGCGAAGAATATGGTAAGAGACGCTGGCCCTCCAGAATTTGATCGAAAGCTTGGACGATGAAGTAATAAAAAGGTTCGAAAAAGCCTTTGGTGCGGCAATCGACGAGATAGATGACGCTGGAAACTTTACTTTCTTTAAGCTTATTCCTTAGCCCATCGTGGCAAGATGGGATTTTATGTATCCGCTTCTCAAAAACCCGAATCCTCTGAAAGTTGCGGTTTCACGAAACGCTCAGTTTGTTTCAAAGAATTTTGAACGATTGAAAAAACACCTCACGATTCGATCGCGATCACAGATTTTCGCCAATTACTTCGACGGTCAGCGGAACTCACTTTTTTTTCATCGACCATTCGAGAAAAGACCTGAGTGGACGTCAACTGCGTCGCCTTGGGTTCTTGATACATGCATAGGCGAGGACGGACTCGTTCTTGATTTTGCAAAGAGTTTTTCAGTACTCGAGCATGTCAATCGAAGATTATGCGGCTACTGGAGTCTCGGCGACCTGAGACTTGGTCGTTGCGGGGCCGTCGCGCAGAGCAGGTCCCGGGGAATTGGACGGGGAAAACGAACCGAATTTTTTCCAAGTAAAGTGTGAGCTAAGGGGATCCGATTCAACCCTCAACGCTCTATCAAATGCGCAAACTTCAAGTCTTCTTAAACTGTTTGAAGAGGTCTGCATAATCTTTGACAAACCGAATCTTCGTAGCGAGCATTTGCCAAGTCAAAGAAAACTATCTTGGAAAAGTGGTGAGTCACAACGCAATCTTATCAAATTTGACTTTCCGTCAAGAATCAAACTGACAACTCTAGATGCTCCTCAGGCTGCCGAATTCTTCCAACAATTGATGCCCGCTGCGCAGACACACATCTCTGCGCCCGACTACATCGGATTGACGCTTGATTTCTCATACGGCGGCTGGGACTTCTTGAAGACCAAAGAAGTTTGGACTCAGTACGACTTCAGCTGGACGGCAGACAAAGACTTCGATCCGTTTCAAATCCCCGATTCGCACCATACGGTGGCCTACCCAATTCTCGGCAACGACTTGCGCCGAGATGCGAGATTGCTATTTCAGGCGAATGTGGTTCATCACAAAGGAGAGTCGTTCATTGAATTCCAAGCTTATGATGATGACCGTTGGTTCGACTGGGTGGCAGAGTTCTTGCAAGAGGACATCGAGGTTTGGGAAGGTCCCATCGAATCGCGATTCGGGTGGTATGGTGACGAAAGTGATGGCCGCAGGGTGTTGAGAAAGCACAAGGCAACCGAATCGCCTCCCGTCGGCGAACTCAGCTACTTGCTTGCCAGCAAACACTTCTACTACGATCGAGATGGGTACCGCGAGTCTAAAGGTTGCTCGGCCGTGCACGGAATATTTCGAAGCGAAGCAGAAGCAAGAGATTACGCCCGAGAAAATGCGGAAAAACTCTTCGTTGAATTTGACATGCGTGAAATCACTTCGCGGAATGAAGAGGGGTTTGATTTTGACGGATTACCCGAGGTAACGAAAAACCGCGTCCGAGAATTGCTCGACGTGGACGAGGAAGACGACTGGCGCGAGGAATTCGACTTAGTGTTCATCGACGATTGGGAACCAGCCGCGATCCGCGAAGTCGTCCAGCTTCTCGAAATTGAGCCTTTCGTAATTGCCACCGCGTTTCTAGATGACTCCGAATTTGATGACTTGCAAGCTTCACTTCCAGAAAACAAGAAGCACGGCCGCTCGGCCCTGAGAATTGCAGCTGCCGCATTTGGGCTCGATCTCATGGAAATTGAGGCCGACGAGTGGGACGAGACATTGTGAAGCCAGTTTAGTCATGAATTTAGCAAGCTGAACTTTGCCCTATGGTTCGCCAGACACAGTTCCTGCAGCTCAGGTTAGTTCTTGAAAGGCAGAATCTACAAAGGTATCAAAGCCGAGCATCATTTTGGCCGAAGGCCATTTTCAAAAACTACGTCGTTCCAATTGAATATGGCCTTCGGCCAAATCGTGACCATCGTCTCGGAAACCTGGGGCGTCGCCCCAGGCTACGATGAAGGATGGCCTTCGGCCAAGGAAGACCTGTC
>JBCCEO010000735.1:0-4290 GCA_039030255.1 Planctomycetota bacterium
CCGGGCTGAAGGTTACAAGGAGATTGCATCTACCCTTAGGACGATTGCAGTCAAACCACAGAAACTATTCACTATCTTGAAACTATGATTAGCCCTGTTGCTGCACAGCCTCGGCTGATTAGTTGCGCTGGGATTTGTTATACTTGGGACTGCGATAGCCGTGCACGACGACTCCGCCGGCTGGAACGGTCCGATTTGCCCTTTGTAAATTCGCCGACCAGAACACTCGATTGTACCCGACCTCGGCTTCGCCGATTAGCACATCAAAAACAAACGTCCGAGGCGGGAAATCGAGCCGTTCGCATTAATAAGAATTCCGATAGCTTATGGTAAGTCGAAGAAGCGGAATGCGATCGATACTCCTGCTGACACTCGTGGTTGCATTGATTCTCGGCTTCATTCGTGAGTTGAACCGTAGACTGAACGACGTCATCATGAATCCCTACCGTCTGCAAGCTGCCGGCGATCTATTGATCGACTACATGGAAAGTCGGAATTGCTGGCCGACTAACTGGGCGGATCTCAAGCAATTCACGGAGACTCCAGGTCATGGCCTACAAGGGGTTCGAGAGTTTCACGAGATCGAACAGAATGTTAGAGTTGACTTTTCTTTTGATCCTATGTCGTTTTCAACGGCTCCGAACAGCTTGGACGAGGACAGCCACTTAACGGTTGTGGTGGCGAATAACGGAACAACCCACGGGGCTACACGCGATCCCAATACGGCGATACGTGATTACTTGATCGGTAAGCTTAAGGCCGCAGACTAAAGCGAACCATGCCATGAACCCAAGTCGTCGATCGCGCGGTCATTTATGTCAACATCAACCTCGGCGACTGGGTTATGGACGCCGCTATCTACTGAGATGCGTTGAGGACCAGCGTTGCGCCTGTTGGCAATTGAATTATGGATACCTCTGACTCGAATTTGACGTCGCTAACCGAAAGATAACATGACACTTCTGCGTGGTTTCCTGCTTTCTTCGACAGTCCTGATCTATGCGATGACTGTGATCGCATCGGTAAATTATGGTATCAACTGGCCTGCCGTGGCCATTGAAGATTTGATCGCAATGAGCTGGCGTTCCCAATTTGACACAGACTTTCTCATTTACCTTCTCCTTGGGGCAACGTGGATCTCTTGGCGGGAAGGTTTCACTGTTAGGGGCCATGTTTTTGGATTCCTGAGCGTCTTCTTGGGGGGCATGTTTAGCTTTCCATACCTGCTGTACGCAACTTACGCGGCTAATGGAAACCCCAAGGCGATTCTGCTTGGCATCCATGTCGCGCAAGAAGCAGCATCCTGCAAAACCAGTGGTTAACAAAACCTTGCCCCCCACGTCGCGAAGTCGGGGTGCTTGCAAATTGACAATCACCTGTCGCGACAGAGTAAATGTAGACGTTCGCCGACTCTGAACCGCCATCTAGATAATGCAAGTACAACTGAAGACAACCAGCTACGAAAGGCTACGGGCGCTCACCATTCTGCTTGCACCAATCGGTGTCCTTGGAATTTGCGGGCTGTTGTTCTTCGTTGGAATACCTTTGATGTTTGCATGGCCGGACATCAAGCATCAGCTAACTCTTGATGGACTCAAAGAGTTTCAGTGCTCCACCGGCTACTCGCTCGCGCCTGATGCTAGACTGATCTACTGTGAAGATTCTCGTGGGGGATGGCACGGTGACGGTACGCTCAATTTGCATCTGAATACAACTTCGGCTGAGATCAACAACTGGACTTCAGAGTCCTTCAAGGGCTCTGAGTGGCACAAGGGATTCAGGAATCCCGATTTTGATTCGAACCGCGCTCAGGGACCAACTCGCAGCGAATCATGTTTTTGGGCAAAGTGGGGCGATTCCGGCAACTGGCGTTTGATCATCGTTCAGCCTGACTCGGGAAACGTCTGGTATACTGAATCGAATTCGTAGGGCGGCGAACCCTAGCATGAACCCAAGTCGCCGACATCGTCCGACTTTATAAACAGTCATCGACGGCGACTGGGTTATGGCCGCCGTTCTGTCGCAAGAGATTACATCCAACACTGGCAGCAGCGCCATGAAAGTTTTCCGGCTACCTCGAAGAATCTCGATCCGCACGTTGCTTTGCGTTGTACTCATATCTAGCCTTCCGTTGGCTTTGATTGGGAATCGCTTGAATGCGCACAGAACACAACTGTCAATAGTCGATTCGATGCAGTCCAGCGATGCAAATGCACATGCCAGTTACCACTTTGGTGACGCCTGGTACCTGCAACTATATGGGAATCACTCGTCTGACTCACTTGAGAAACTGGATGCATTTCCGAATCTGGTGAAGCTCCGAGCCCCTTGCCCATCACTGTCGAACGAAGATGTAGCGATAATTTCAGAATACCGGTCAATTCAAATGCTCGACCTTCGCGATGCGTCGATTGACGATGCTTGTATCGCAGACCTGGCGAACCTTGATCGACTCGTCATACTTTGGATCAACAATACAGAGATTTCAGATGCAGGCGCTGAAAGGCTAGCTAAAATGCTGCCCAATTGTGACATCCGGAATTCTTCCGGTCCGGGGCCCTGGTAGCGCTCGGTGGACGACAGAACAATGCGATAAACTCAGAGTCGCCGAGCCCAACTAGTTTTACACCAATATCCCACACGTCGATCTTGTTATCGCCAACGTTCCAACCGGCGGCTGCTTCGCTCGCTGCACAGCCTTGGCGGATTGGCGGCGCTGGAATTTGTTATGCTGGGGACAGCGATAGCCGTGAACGACGGCTCCGACGGATGGAACGGCCCGATTTGCCCTATGTAAATGCGCCGGCCAGAACCCTCGATTGTACCCGACCTCGGCTTCGCCGATTAGCACATTAAAAACAAACGCCCGAGGCGGGTAAATCGGGCCGTTCGTCGAATCTGAAGGTCTTGACGCTGAAATGAACTCGATCTTTGTTGCAATACGAGAGTGCGGAGTGTTGCTCTTGGGATGCGCATTTACCGCACTTGTAGCGTACTTGACGGATGACGGACGCCCCCAACCGAAGATGATGCCATTCGCCAATCCACTCGCGGCACTTTTCATACCAATCCTCGTTTGCTTCGTCCGCTCTGGTTTTGTACAGCGTCCCGCAAGCGAGATATCAAGGTTACGTTCCATTGTGTATCAATTCACTATCGCATTTGCCCTAATACTGCTGCTTATTTTCGAGATAGGCGTAGGGCTGTTCGTTGGCGCACAAGACATTCCGCTCAAAGCTTTGGTTGTAGTGTCAGGGTTCGGAGCGTTGTACGTTTGCGTCTTTTGCCTTGCAGATGCGATTAACCATGTGCCCCGTGCCGGAACTGAATCTGAACACGATTGGCGTTGAAAGTCGCGACTCACGATTTGAATCGACGAACCATGCGTTGGACCGAAGCACCGCATGACGCGTTCACAAATGGAAACCACAAGGGCGGTGCTCGGTCAACGCAAGCGTTCCGAATTACTCGAAAAGCTAGGCCAAAGGGATTGGAACGTGTTTGTCGAGGGCCGCCCAACGGCCAGAGCAATCCACGGCAAGTCATCAAATACTTGGCGCGTTACTTGACTGGCGGACCCATCTCGGATCGCCGACTAATCAAAGTCACCAAACGCGACGTTACCTTCTGGGCTCGCCCCAAGCGTTCGCAAAGCCAGAAACGCAACGGTATGCATCGCAGCGAGCCATTCACGCTCAGCGGGCGGCAATTCGTTCATCGCTGGAGCCTTCACATTCTGCCCAAGAACTTCGTCCGATCGCGTAGCTACGGCGGCTATCATCATCTTCACCGAGCAGGCTATTTAGAGAAGTGCCGTAAGTTGCTTGGCATTGCACTCGACGCGCCAACCGACCCATCCGCTTATCACGATCTCAAATCAGAACAGGACCAGACACCCAAGTGCCCGCGCTGCCAGTCCGCAATGAGACTTCTTCACTCTGCTCCGCGTCCAAGTGGAAGCACGTATTCGAAGTAGAAATCTACCGCTCTCCATCGATCTATAACCCCATTCTTCACATCGCCACTTCCCGTGCACCGCCCTACTAAGTTCACGTCCCGCAGCAACTCTTCTCTAGTTCGCTCCTATCGCAGGCCTTCGATCGCCGCTGCGCACTCAGCGGCATTAGGCAATATGCATCCTCTGCAAACCCCTTCCAACTCTCTACAGCACATCGAAGCACTGGATTCTTCTGCTCCGATTCGTTAGACTGAAGCCCTACTGTCAACCGCTTCAAGCCTGCAATCCGCATACGCTTCCAGCGGCTAGTCCAACGCCAAATCTATCCCGCG
>JBCCEO010000736.1:0-4283 GCA_039030255.1 Planctomycetota bacterium
CGGAAAATTGTCAAACAGTTCTCTGGGATCGCAATAAAAAACCGGCCAAGCAAGGCTTGGCCGGTTCCGTTTAATCAACTTGGCGCCGTCGTTCGAATTCAATAATGCTTACAGTCTGCCCAAATGGGCTAACTTACTGTTAGGAACTTCAGTTGGTGATTGGTCAGGTTCATCTAACCCGGTCTAAAACCCAAGCCTGAGTTGAACACGAGGAAGCGAATTGACCGGAGCTGGTGCAACTCGGTAGCTGTATCCACTTGTCCTGGTACCAAAGCCATAAGGCGAAAGAGCAGGAGTCACTGACGTAGTTACTCGATAAGGATTTGCGTAGTAGCTCGTTCGCGGAACCGCATAGCGGTTGCTCGGAACATAGTAGTAAGAGCTTGGCCCGTAGTTTGAATAGTAGCTGCGCTGGACTGAACGTGAGGGACAATATGGATTCACGGCTGGATACGTTGGGACGCCGTAGGAGTACCCAAAGTTGACTTGGGCTTGGGCTGAATTCATCTCGGAACTTAGCAGCGTGACGCCCAAGGCTAGGGTAGCGGCAATAAGTAGTCTGTTCATTTTTTCGGCCTCTTTGAAAAGTGTTATTTCTTCCCAGTCGGTCGTGCCATTCTGCTAGCTGGGATCTACATTGGACAAGAGATTCAAAGGCCGTGCCAAAACTGCTCGTGTCCGGCCGAAGTTTGCTTGAAAAGTCGCTCAAGCATTTGAATTTGGTCCCAAAAGGCTACAAAACTCCGATTTTGATACGCCGGAGTTGGGGCATTGAGTCACAAGATAATGGCGGTTAGTTGGACCGCAAAGATATCGAATTGATATCCGATGTAAGACTGCGGCTCGCCGTAATACTAGCGCCCGAAGATGCCCGAAGAGACATCGAGTTTCCCGACGCAAAACGGGAACCACAAAGGGTTCCCGCTTAATGTTGCGTATCGGATCGGGCCATTCATTTATCGTCGAGTTGGATTAGCGACGAGCGCCGGTCGAGGTGTCCTGGGGAGAGCGAGCGGTTTCGAATTCGGAATCGTCCTTCGGCTCAGGGGCTTTTTTTTTAAGCTCTTGGAAGTTCTTGCTAAGAATCATCCCCCCGAAACTCCATCCATCGTTCCTAGTCCTAATGCTGAAGCCGCCCGGCTGCAAGTATTTCTCAATGGTGCTGAAATCAGGAAGCCCTTGCCCGTTGATCTTCTGGACTTTGTCTTCGATCTCATCGTCCGTTTGAAGTAGGCGATCGAGAATTGTCGCCAGCATACTTTGCGACTCACTTAGCTTCCCTTGGCGGAACAATTCGTACTGCACGCGATATGCTTCCTTGGGGAACAAAACTCGCCAAGCACAAACTGGGTCCGAACCGTGAAACTTGTGAATGGCTCCCATGACGCGTTGATAGTCATCATGGGCATAGATTGGCGACTCATCGGTTTGCAAGCTACGTTCGATCGATTCTTTGATCAAGTCGATGTGCGATGCAAAGACTAAATAGTTTCCGTGCACGGTGATGGCCCAGGAGTTTAACCAATGATCTTCATCTTTGTCATTTCCGTTGCCCTGGGCCCTCGGAGGACCGAAGTCGCCAAAATCGTCGTCAAGACCGCCGAACTCGAAGTCTGGCGGAACTTCAAGTTCGTTTGTCGAGTTGTGTGACACAGCCCAAATCGTGTGTCCTTTGAATTCAATTTCCTTGGCGTCTGGTTCGCCACGCATCGCCCTGTTCAATACCTTTGAAAGCACTGCTGGATCGGTGAGCTTGAAAGCCATCAAGTTGCGCCGCGAGTCAACTTCTGCATCACCTTCTTTTGTGTCAGATACAGAGAAAATATCGTTGGTGAACAGCGGTAGAATCTTGCGAATGTCGATTTGCGGACCGTTCGGGTCGAGCTTGATGCCATCAATGACTTCCGCAAAAACACCTTCGGTACCAGTAATCTCGTCCACCAAGCCTTCTACCGTCCAGAAAGCATCCTTTGCATTCCAGTTAGTGACGATCAATGAGGCAATCTTATCTCCGATGAAAGCCGGGATTTCGTTGCTTGCCTGATTGGGGAAGTCGAGAACTTTTGCCGAAAGGTCAAACGGCTTCTTGGCATACACATAACCGTTGTACTCAACGTCCAAGTCCTTGTTACCTATCAAGAATTCACCGCTGATCGCAGATATTGATTTGAAGCCTTGACGCTCTAGGGCAACCAGCATGTCGGTATCGCTTTTGGATCTTGTTCCTGCGATGGAACGAATGATTCGGGCAAAGCCTAGAGGACGAACGAAGAATTCTACGTCGGCATTGCCACTGAGCTTCGCAAGCTCTCTCGACTTGACGAAGTCGGCTTCTGCGGACAGTTGCTGCTTGGTGAGTGTTCCACCAACGCGATCGATCAGCTCTTTGATCATCGCTTCGTCGTCAGTGGCGAGCAGCGAGCCATCTTTGATTGCGACGTAACTACTCTGTTTGATCAGTTCGCCAGGACGTCTAGGCAGTACGTATTTGACAATGTCAGTTCCGGCGTGCGAGAGATTTGCCTTCTCTGCTTTTTGTTCTTTGAGTTCCTCATCGATACGCGCGAGAAGTTCGGCGTTTTGTTTTTCGTCGTCTTCGACATCGGCTACCATCATCAGCGTGTAAGGCTTAGGAGGATGGTCGACGGCCGCCCAGCCAAGTAGAAGCTGACCAGTAGAGTAATCGCCAATATCTTCAGGCTGCACGCTGAGACGCCAGCCCGCTTCCATGAATCTTCCTTCAATCTCTTTCCGCTTCTCTTCGAAGAACGGTGCGATCGACTTGTCGGTTGCAAGTTTTGCAAGTTCGGTATTATTCCAGGCGCTAAGGGCCTTCTCAGCATGTGGAAGCCACAATGCTGCCTGAGTTTTCTCAGGTAGCAAGTCATAGGATGAATCTTGGGCAGGTAGACTTGCGGCGCCAACGGTTATGATGGCGAAAGTGCAAGCAATGCGATGAAAAGATTGAAGCATTAGTAGGCATCTCCCACTTTTGGAAGCATCCTTGATGTTTTACTAGGCGAATCCTTCGCCAGGAACTCTTATGTTACCCCATTGGCCATTCGACGGGGAAGGCGGCTTGCCTTGGGTCGTGAGCCGAATTGCTACCTGCAAGGAAGCCACAAGCAGCAATTTTTTGCGTGCAATGGACGACTTGGGGTTGGTCCGTAAGATGGGGCGCTATGGAATCGTACGAACAAGAAAACCTCTGCCACGACCCAATTCACGGCTATATTTCTTTCGTCGCACCAGGTGGGCTCTCCGAATCGGAAATCTGCGAAAGGCAGATAATTGATGGCATTTGGGTGCAGCGAATGCGGCAAATTCGTCAATTGCAGACCGCTTGGTGGGTTTTTCCCACCGCGGAGCATAGTCGGTTTCAGCATATTTTGGGGGTTATGCACTTGGCGAGCGTGGCCACGGAGCAACTTTACGAATCGCTCCAAGCTGTAGACCCTTCTTTGCCATCAAAACCCGCCGTCGATTGCTTGATGCGAATGGCAGGTCTTTTGCACGATGTTGGACATGGTCCATTCGGCCACTTTTTTGACTCGCACTTCCTGACACATTTTGGTTTGACACACGAGACACTGGGCGCTCACATTATCGAGAATGTTCTCGCCGATTCCTTGCAGAACTTAAGGCGGTCGCCCGCAGGCAAATTCCAAGTTGGTGAGTCAATTTCTGCAACTGATGTAGCCTGGCTGATTCAACGGCCGATTGAAAATGATGCACAGGACAAGCCGCTTTGGCTGCGGTTCCTTCGAAGCTTGTTCTGTGGGATTTATACAAGGTAGGTAGAGGCGTTATGACGGGTTGTTCTGGAGGCATCGGCGATGAATCCAAAATCGCGGTAGATAGCGTGGTCGACGCTATCTAAGACCGAGTTCGTCTTCCGCGTCCACCTGTTGATTTCTTGTTTGACCTGGACTTGGAACGGTTTTGTCGCGGCTTTGGCTTGTCGTCGCGCGTATCGTTGTCGGCAGCGTCGACTGAGCGGTCGTTTCTTCGTTTGCGAGAACGGGAGCGACGTTCGCGAGGGCGAGCTTTGCGAGGGCTGGTCCCTTTCCGATCTCCACCACGGTTCTTTTTGGGAGAAGGGCCTGTGGCGGGAGGGCCCTTCGTGGAGTTTTTTGCAGGTTTTTTAGCGGCGGCGAGCTCCTCTCGAATAATCTTTCGGGCCATCTGTTCAGCTTGGGTTCGAATTAAGGCTTGAAGTTGTTGGCGGTCGGCTGGGAGTTCGTCGTCGACGAGCATGACAGCATCCTCGGTTTTCTTCGAGA
>JBCCEO010000737.1:0-4279 GCA_039030255.1 Planctomycetota bacterium
AGCTATTGGGTTTGGGGCCAACACGCATCCCAACATTGGGCATGACCGTTAACTACGCAATCCGCTCATCGGCCATTTTGCGTGATATGTGGTGGTGGTGGGGCTTCCCCATTATCATGTTGGTTGTTATCTTTACCGGACAGCCGCAATACGAAGATCAGTTCTACCTTGCCCGCTATGAACTTTCACGCAGTCGCTACAAGTACGCGGGCAGCCAGAAAAACGCGGCAAAGAAGAAAGAGCAGCTTGCCCAAGCCAAGAAAGCCGTTGTGAGCACCGCGACCTTATATCCAGAGCTAGGCGGGGCCGAAATGAAACGCAAATTCGACACCCTGATGAAGACGATTGAAAAAGAACTCGGCGAGCCTCAAAAGGGCTTGAATGGACTCTCTGTCGGAAACTAATTTTCAGCGTCGTCCCCCCAGGCACGAACCACAACCGAACTACAAGTCATTACTACAGCTCCATTTTCAGTTGGTAAAAGTCATGCTTAAATGGAATTCAATTCTGCTCGTCGCAATCGCTTTGAACCCGATCTTTTCCCATGCGGCGGACAAGGTTTACCCAAAGAGCGGTGTCCCGGCATCAGGACAAATTAAATCGATTTCTCCCGCGCGTGTTGTCATCACGGTGCGTGGCAAGGAGCAAACCTACGAACTTGGTGACGTCGAAAAAATCACTTTTGATGGTGAACCTGGTGAATTACAACGCGCTCGCGAACAATTCATCAACGGCCAGTTCGACCAAGCATTAGAAGAGATCAAGAAAGCTGACCCATCAACGGCTGCGAATGCAGCGATTCGTCAAGACATCATCTTCTACCGCTGGTACTGCGAAGGTAAAGAAGGACTCAGCGGCAAGGGCGATATGGGCAAAGCGGCAGCAGAGCTCCAGAAGTTTGCTGCTGCCAACCGCCAAACGCATCACTTGGTTGACATCTTCACGATCCTGGGTGAACTCAATATCGCCCTTGGAAATCCTGACAACGCAGTTAAATTCTTCCAACAATTGACGAAAGCCCCCAGTCCAGCAACGCAGCTGTACGGAAAATATCAGCTTGGGATGGTTGATCTAGCGAAGAATGCAACGGCAGACGCAAAAACAAAGTTCACGGAAGTCTCAAAGCAAAAAAGTGAATCCGAAGAAATGGCTCGCGTGATTACGCTCGCTAAAGTTGGGCTTGCCGTTTGTGTACAACGCGGTGGTGACAACGAAGGCGCCCTAAAACAACTCAATCAACTGGCAAGCGCGACCGATGATACTGACCACGACTTGTTCGGTCGAATTAGCAATGCACGCGGTCAGTGTTACAAGGCTCAAGGAAACACCGTGTACGCCTTACAGGACTTCTTGCTAACCGATCTTCTATGCTTCACTGCAGCTCAACCGCATGCAGAAGCACTCTACGAGTTGCAAAGCTTGTGGGCCGCTTACGGCAATCCGACCAAGGCAGCCGACGCAAAGAAAAGACTGAAATCTCAATACGCTTCAAGCGTATGGGCCAATAAACCTTAAGTACAATTAAGCTCAGCAATCGCTTACCAAGCAATCACCTCAAATCCGCACCGGAGTTTCGATATGAAGGACTCGTTGAGTCACCCCCTTACGTCTTTGGCTTGGCTACTGAAAGCAAGTGCAGCACTATTGGTAATCCTATCCGTCGTCGGAACGGCTCCCATTGCTCACGCCCAAGACGACCTCGATGCGGAACTTGGAAATGAAATGGGCGATCCGCCTGCCGACCCACCAGCGGGCGACGGTGGAGATGCTGGTGGCGATGCAGCTGCTGGAAATGGTGGCGGCGCGGCTGAAGGTGGCGATGACGATCCAGATAACCCCAAGGCGCCATCCAACTTGCTGGTTTGGACCTTCTACGCCTTAGGCATCCCATACACGGTCGTATTCTTCGCACTATCCATAACGCTGCTAACGTTAATTGTGATGAACATCCTCGCCTCCAGGCAAGATAACATCTGTCCGCCCGATCTGATCGAAGGCGTCGAACAGCAGTTGGCTGAAGGAAACCCTCAAGAAGCAGCCGAACTAATTCGCACGGATGATTCCTTCCTTGGGCAAGTCGTTGCCTCTGGACTTTCAAAGCTCGATCGCGGGCACGCTCCCGCTATTGAAGCCATGCAAGAAGTTGGCGAAGAGGAAACGATGAAGATGGATCACAATCTGAGCTACATGGCGCTGATCGGCAACATCAGCCCGATGATCGGATTGTTCGGAACTGTTCAAGGGATGATTGCCGCGTTCCGAACCATCGCGACATCGGGAACCACGCCGAAACCAGGCGAATTGGCCATGGATATTTCGACGGCCCTGTTCACCACACTTGCAGGATTGGCAATCGCTATTCCAGCTATCGCGGTTTACAACATCCTGCGCAACCGTGTCCAGCGCTTGACACTTCAAGTCGGCGTGACCAGCGAAGAGTTGCTCGAACGATTCGAAGGTTAAGCCTCGAAAGGTAGAAGATCATGCGAATTGCGAAAAAAGCAGAACCTGCTGCAGAAGCCGACCTGACACCGATGATCGACATGACTTTCCAGCTCATCGCGTTCTTCATGGTGTTGATCAATTTCTCGCAAAGTGAACAAAACGACAAAGTGACTCTGCCAACCAGTGAATTGGCAAAGCCTGTCGATACGCCCATTGACTTTCCCATCATCGTGCACCTGACCAGTGAAGATGCAGTTGTCATTGGAGGAGATAAGGTAGCGCTCGAAGCACTCCGTTCACGAATGCAACCTGAAATCGCATTGCTCTCGCTAGAAGGCAAAGGACCAGCCGATGCCAACATCATTATTCGAAGCCACCGAGCTGCGCCAGGAGGTCGCGTCCAAGACCTGATCTCCCGCTGCCAAGATATTGGTTTTGAACGTTTCGCTCTCCGAGTGAAGGAGGAAATCTGATGGAATTTCGACACCGCGGTGACAAGGACGAACGCAACGAATTGCCCATGACCTCGATGATTGACATCGTGTTCTTGCTGCTTGTGTTCTTTATCATGACCTTCAAGATCAGCGCCCAAGAAGGTGACTTTAACGTCAAGATGCCCCTGCAAGGCGACGGCGCGCCCTCTGATCCAACGCAACTTTCGCTCAAGCTAAGGCTAAGCGCAAATCCTGACGGAAGCCTCAATGAAATCGTCCTGAACGATACGCTTAAATTCAACAAGGATTGGACACAGCTTCGGTCCTATGTTGTCCAGCTGGTCGGTGATAATTCCGGCCCTAGTGAAGATGATGGCCCCGAGGTCGAAATTGATTTAGATTACGACCTGCACTACGTCCACGTTATCGAAGCCATCACTGCTGTGACGGGCTATCGGCAAGGCGATGATGTTGTGAAACTTGTGGATCGAATCAAGTTCGCTCCAAAACGCGAATAGAACGTTCTCTTCCAACCGGAAAAAACGCAGAGCCCAAGCCATCTTCAGCTTGGGCTCTTTTCGTTGAAATTGCCAACGTCACAAACGGCGCAAGGTCGCATGACAGCGTGGTTTCGCCACAGTCTGCTGTTAAGCTCTTGGATGAAACTGATTGTGAATCCGTTTAATCCTAGAGCTATCTACCTGAGTGTAGATCTGAGTAGTCTGAATACTAGCGTGGCCCAACAATTCTTGGATCTGCCGCAAGTCTGCGCCGCCGGCAAGCATGTGAGTCGCAAAGCTGTGACGAAGGGTGTGCGGGCTGACCGCTGGATCAATCCCAGCGCGTAACGCGTAGCGTTTGACTAGTTCCCAAATCGCTTCCCGACGAAGTCGTTTGGCCGTCCGCGAGAGAACCAACCAAGGAATTTGACCACGGTCACGTTCGCCAATCAAGGTCTCACGTTCCTCCTGCAGATAGAGTCTAATTGCAGTAGCAGCTCGCTCCCCGACGGGAACCATCCTTTGCTTGGATCCCTTTCCCTCTACCAAACAATAGCCTTCGTCGAGATGAACGTTGGCGAGCAGAAGATTCGATACTTCCGATACTCGACAGCCCGTGGCGTAAAGCAATTCCAATACCGCGCGGTCACGCTGCCAATATGTATCGTATTTTCTCGGAGCATCTAAAAACTGATCGATCGCATGCTGGCTAATCGCTTTGGGAATACGCTCCCAGGTCTTCTGAGTACTCAAAAGTTCCGAGGGATTGTCTTCGAGAGCCCCTTCGAGCTGCAAGTACTTAAAGAACATGCGCGTCGCGACAATAGTGCGGGAAACACTGGAGGCTGCGAGTTGCTGTGTTTGCAAATGCCCCACAAACTTACTCAACTCTGCCAACTG
>JBCCEO010000738.1:0-4266 GCA_039030255.1 Planctomycetota bacterium
GATGATGGCCACGCAGTGGAATGCGCCATGCGTCTTCGGCGAACTTGATGAGAATGCCAGGAAAAATCTGAGTCCGTCCAAACTGGCTGGGATGCACAATCGATCGGTAAACAAGCGAACTGTAAAACTCTGACGGCTAGCTCTCAACCAGCTAGTTCTGACCTCCGGCTGGACCTGCGTTGGCGGCTCCGCCTTGATCGGGAGCCGGGATTTTCGCAGCGTCTCCGAGCAATTGACGAATGAAGACTACTTTAGGATCGGTAGTGCCGGTCACGCGTCGCGCCGAAAGGTGATCGGCTAGATATCGCTCCAAGTTCTTCTTCTCTGGTACCTTGAAACGATCGCCTTTTTGCAAAATTGGCAAATACTCAGGCATGGACCCGAAGTTTCTGGTTCCAGCTAACTGGCATGGGAACCAATATCCGTTTCCTTCTTTGTCCTGCATCCAGAACTCGGCGTAGCAGTGATTAGGGATCCAAACGCAGCGTGCTGGAATTTTGGCCACTCGGCAAAGTGCAATAAAAGTACTGGTCATCTCTTCGCAGTCACCTGTTCGATCGCGAAGTGCTCTGGAAACAGACTTCAGATCGCCATTCTGATACTCGATGTTATCGCGAACCCAATCGTAATAGGTTTCTATCTCGTCCCATTTCGTCAGCGGCTCGGAAGCGCGCGTTTCTTTGACAATCTTCTTTAGCACAGAGCTAGTGAGATCGATATAGGGACTGGATTGTGTGTAGTTTTTGACGTCGCGAGGTAAAGCCCTTGGTACGTCCAGGCTGGTTGGGTCATCAGGACCAACAATGTGACTCTTCTCAATCCGCACGCGAATCGTAGCTTCGACTTGTTGGTTCGCTCGAATGAGACTGGCCTGAAGAATCAACTGCTTGTTGTTGCCTGGTTGATCGCGGAAAGCGGCTTGAAAAGGAGCCGTATTATTGGCGAGGATTGTGACTTTTTGTTCCGGCCAATCGGTTGGGAAAACGGTGATCGCTTTGGTGCCCGACATGTTGCCGTTGCCTGCTTGGACATTGACTCCAATCATCATTTCGATAGTCTTCGGCGCCGTGTAGTTGAGCATTCCACTGGCACTTGCTGTATCGGTATTATTCGTCGATGCATCGGAGCCATCCGAGTTTTGAGCTTCAGCAGTTTTTAGGCCCAACAAGATGGCTAAAAGCAAAACGGTCAGTTGCAGAATTTTCATGATGAAGGCTGTCTGGATGCATGAGAAAAGCATCTTGCTCTCAAGTGGATTTTGCGGAAGCACTCCTGGCTTTCGCAATTAGGACTCCCTGCAGTGGGATCTTCAGTTGAAGACCCGGCAGCAGGGTCGTGAAGGAGGAGCAGCAATTAGAGTGCCCACAAAGCACATTTGATCGAACGTTGCAATTATCGCGCAAATGCGCGCCATTTGCGATCAAAATTATCAGTAATTCCGCCACGAGGCATACGAGTGGTGGTGTTTCCCCGAAAACACCACGCACCCGCCTCTTTGGACCGAGATTGAGAATTGGTTCGCAATAGGAGCCGATCCTTGGCTGCAATCACCATGGAAGCTCGGATTATGGCAATGGAGTTACATTTTGCGGTGCTGTAGTCGGACTTTCGATTACCGCTGGGCCGTAGTAGTCGTTTCCAAGGACCACATCTCCTTCGTAGGCACCGTATCCCGCCCCGACGGTTCCGCAAGAATTGCAGTTTGGTCCAGCTGGTAACTGGTATCCGCAAGTACCACAGTTGTCGCCGTAGAAAAGGTCTCCGTGAAAGAGACGATCCAAGATTCCACCACGGCATCCCGTGCTGGCGAAAAGCAAGACTGCAAGCAAAGCTAGTTTTTTCATCGTATTTCCTTCCATAAACTCTCGTCAATCGGCAAGGTCGCGTTTGACCCGCAGAAATCTACGACACCGAAAACGATGTGCAAACGAAACATGATGAAATCTGGCAACATCGTAGCATTTTGTCATCAAGCATGACGATAACGAGAGCGTCATCGAATGCTTCCATTGGCATGCAAAGCACACCCAATGGGCAGAATCGCTAAAACCATTACTTTCAGTCTCATCCGGATTGATTCGTGCCGCAATCGCAGGTCGGCACTTGGAGCTGTAGGATTAGTTCCTTCAATGGTTCATCAATACGATCAGATGTTTGCGATTAAGTGCGATGATTGCAGGAGGCGTCCAAGTTGAACTCATGGAAGGTTTAATAAGGGAGTAAGTTCAGAAGGCCGGACTTGGCCAAAGTAGGAGGCTGCCCTTGAACAAACATCTACATAAAGAGCGACGGCATAAAGCGCTTCGACGAGAGCTTGCAGAAAAGTTCTCTTCATTCGAACTGCGGTTATGCTGCACGTCCGAGCCCCGCGGCCTTGCTTTGCTTTTCCTGTTTCTGGCGGTCGTATTCACTACTACCCTGCCGAGATTGAGAGCGGAAGATAATTCACTCCGCGCAGGCCCGAAACAATTCTCTACAGAGTCGTCGGGCGAGGGTTCTGGGCAAGATTCACAAGGTAGCTTGGATTCTATATGGGAAGTTAATGCTCGAGCGCTGCCCGCCGAGACGATTCTGAATCCAGTCCCTAGAATGCGCTTCCGTCGCGCCTTCCAGACCGGTTGGCAGGAGTATGACGCTCTTTCTTTCGTCTCCGATTGTGAGGCTTGCGAGCGATTGCGACCTCGAAAGACAATCGTCTACGTTCACGGCAACTGGACTTCGCAGCGCGATGCCCAAGAACGCGGTTTAACGATTTACGACAAGATTCGCAGTACGATCAGTGAGCCCATACAATTTATCATCTACTCCTGGGCCTCAGATCGCGTCTCTGGATTAACCAAAGATGTTCGCAGGAAGCGTGAGCGGCTGAACGGCGAGTCATACTATTTGTCCCAGGTGCTACGCTTTGTCGACCCTGACAGTTCACTTAGCTTGATTGGGTTCAGCTTTGGAACCGGTGTTGCCTGTGGATTCCTACAGCTAGAAGCTGGCGGTGAATTAGGCGGCATTCGTTTGATATCGAATAAGCCGCGTCAAGAAGTGAATCTAATGTTTCTTGCCGCGGCCTTTGATAGAGCCGATCTAGAATCAGGTCGCCAGTATGGGCACGCCTTGGATCAAGTTGACCGCTTGGTGAATCTGTACAACTCGGTCGATCCAGCACTCAAACGTTTCCGAATTCTCGATCGCAAAGCGGAGCCAATTGCGGCAGGATTCGCGGGCGTCCCACCTACCAGAACCCAGGCTAACACGCGTTACTATCAAATCGACTGCACTCACATGGTTGGTCGAAGCCACTCGGAATTAGCCTACATACGACAATGCACGGCGTTTGACCAATCTTTGCCTTCACTGCTTGGATTGTAGTGGCGCAGTTGATAAGCTCGTTTCTCTCGCAAGAAATATCTTCCTTTCTGAACGTGGCATGATGGCCGAATGGGTTGGTTGGTCTAACGGTAGTTGGCTCCCAGTTTCAAACATGTGTATTCCGCTCGACGACCTCGGGCATCTCCAATCGGCAGTCGTGGTAGAGCGAATGCGTACGGTTGGTGGAAAGCTGCTGGATTGGGACGAGCACTGGAGTCGATTTGAAACGGGTTGCAAATTTCTCGGCATTGTAGCGAACGACAGGGCCATGGACTTAGGAGAGATTGCGCGAGAATTGGTCGAGGAAAAGTTGTTGGGATTGGCGGATTTTTCTCTCGTTCTTCTTGCTACACCCGGTTCGGTCCGGAGACCGGAGACGCCAACTTGGATGATCTATCCTCAGCCAATTCCGTGGAGAAAGCTGCACGATTTGTATTCCCAAGGCGAAAACCTGGTTGTGGCCCGCTGCAGTAACGTTCCCGCAAATTGTTGGCCTCCGCAATTGAAGACTCGGGCTAGGTTGCAGTACTATTTAGCCGATCATGAAGCGCAAGAGATATGTCGTGCTCATGATCTGGTTGGCCAAGCTTCTGGCTTGCTATTGAATGATGCCGGTGCGATTACGGAAACATCAACGGCGAATGTTGGATTCGTAATAGCAGATCGTTTGGTCGTGCCCGAGATGGATTCGATACTGCACGGAATCAGTCTTCTGCGTACGCTGCGATTGGCGGAAGCTTGCGGAATCCCTGTGACTCACCACCCAGTTACTGTTGAGGAGGCGATTGAGGCTTCTGAGATTCTGTGTATGGGGACTACTGGTTGTCTTTGGCATGCAAAAAGTCTCCGGCTCGGCGAGGACTTCCAGGAATGGTCGTTGCCCCAAGCAGAGAGCATGAC
>JBCCEO010000739.1:0-4259 GCA_039030255.1 Planctomycetota bacterium
GGGAAGTCCGTACCCCAGGACTTCCCGCTCTAGCCGCTTCACGTGAATGTGAAGGACTCATCGCATGCAAAATACTTCGATACTGTAAACAGAAGTCAACGGAAGGGCGTGAAATACATTGCTAACTTGATTTTCAAGGTTTTTACCTGTCTGTACCCAACAAATATTTGGCAGAATGGGATACGATAAATATGGGTTTTACGCATGGGAGAAATACATGTTCTTTGGTTTTCATTTTTCGCTGCTAAACATTCTTTTCCTGACGCTTGCTCTGGCTGCAACGAATGCAGACGCACAGCATGTTGGCGACCAAGATGCCCAGATAGATAGGGAATTGGATCAGTTCATCGAGATAATCAATCTCGTTCAAGAGCATCATGTCTTACCCCCAACCAAGCAAGAGTTGGTACATCGCTGCCTTTACGGTACTTATGTTGCTTTGAAGCGTCTTCCTCCTGGCGATTTGAGCAATCGTATTTCAGAATTGACCGAGGATAAACAGTTCAAGAAACTTCTAAGAGAGCAAGTTATTTCGGATGCACCGGACAAAATTGTACCCATGAGAATGCTTGGGCTGATGCGTGAGAGTTTGCTTGATGTAATTCCGGGACAAACAAGAATCATTGACGCTAAGAATGCAGCTGTCGGTCAATCATTGGCGGAGAATCGATACGTTGGAATTGGCATCCAGCTCACGCAGAACGGGAGCTTGGCGACCTTGGTCCGTGTCATTCCAGGTGGCACGGCTTACAAGGCTGGATTGATCAAAGGCGACAAGATCCTAAGTGTTGACGGTTGGCAAGTCAGCGAAAGTGAGAATCTTGGCGAGCTCGTGCAGCGGCTGCGAGGGCCAGAAGGTTCTTTTGTCGAATTAGTAGTGCAGCAGGGCGACGAACCGAAACGTGAAGTCAAGATTGAGCGGGCAGTGACCTTCATCGCGACAATCAATGGCATTGAGGAATTGTCGAGTGGTGAGCAACGCTATCAGTTGACTTCAGATGACAAGATTGCATACCTACGATTTGTGCAAATAGGCCCAAGCACTCCTCACGAACTTAGGAAGATAGCGGCGAAACTGCGCGGAACCGGAGTTGAAGAGCTTATCCTCGATATGAGGTCCGGAGGTGGCTTGCTGCACGAAACGATACTTATCGCGGACCAATTGCTTGGCGTGGGAACGATCGGTTTTACACAAGACCGAAACGGAATCTCCAAACACAAAAGCAAGGACGGCGAACTGTTCGACGGTATATTGCTTCGCGTTATGATTTCAAATCAGAGCGGCATAGGACAGCTACTACTTGCTCGGGCCTTGCGAGATAACCGTCGAGCCATCATCGATGGCGAATTTCCGGCATCTATCGGATTCGTGAAAAAGCATGTTCCACTCTCGGATGGAGGCAAACTGCAACTTGCAACCGCAGTACTACGAAGCAAGGATGGAACCCTGTTCTCTAACGTTGGGTTGCGGACTTCCTTCGATTCGATACTGCAAAGTCAGCACTCCAAATCGCTATGGAATAGTATCAAACTTCCCTACGAAGTTGCCAAGTCCGCCCGAAATGCTAAGTCTGCTGTCGAGCTTGCTCCTGAGGTGCAACGTGAGATCAATGATGGTATGTCCTCGCAGAGCAACTAATAGCGGACTGCTAGTTGTCGCATGGCTTCTATTCGTTGCCCTTGCGATCGAGCCCACAGGGCTCTTGGCGGTCGATTTGCGTTCGCCAAGTGCTGGTACGTTTTCTCCCGATGGCAAGACTCTGTTCATTGCGAATCGAGCAACGGCAACAGTTAGTGCCTTCGATTTACGGGCTGCGGAGTTATCGGAAATAGACGGACGGAAGCCGAGTTGGGAGTACCCCGTCGGAACTGAGCCTGTAGATATCGTCGCCTTCGACGACCAATTGTTGGTGCTTGACGCTGAACAAGCACAATTAATCGTGCTATCTGCTGGCTCTCAGTATCAGAAACAACAGACAATCAGCCTTCCAGATCGACCAGTACGCATTGTGGTTAATCCGTCAAAACGAAAGGCCTTCGTCACGTGCCTTTGGTCGAAGCAACTGGTGCGATTAGACCAGGGCAATGACGGCAAATGGAAGCAGTCGGCGCAAATTAGCCTGCCCTTTTGCCCTCGCGAGATGCTGTTATTGCCAAACAAGCAGCTGTTGGTTGCTGGAGCTTTTGCCGCCAAGTTGGCTTGTTTGGATCTCGACGCCTTCAAGTTGCTGGGGGAGCACTCACTCCAAGGTCACGGAATTGGATCGATGGTTGCGACTGAGGAGGCTGTATTCCTGACGATGCAACGAATTGATCCCGCGGCCCATTCTTCGCGGAACGACATTCATTGGGGAAGTTTGATCAGCAATCAGATGGTCAAAATCCCTCTCTCGTCGCTTGCAGACAAGAAGTTGAGCCCTGTGGAAACCGAGTTGGGGCAGCCTGGTGCCGGAGCAGCGGACCCCAGTGCCATTTTGCATCTGGGGCAGAAGCGATTTCTGATGACGCTGAGTGGTTCCGCCGAATTGGCTATCGTCGAGCCCAACCTCGGGATCGTGGAACGATTGCAGGCGGGAGTTGGCCCCAGCAGAATTGCTTCGTCAGATCGATATGTTGCCGTACTCGATCGCTTTTCGAACAGCGTTCTGGTTATCGATCGCGAGGCGTTGCTCAACGATGGCGTTCTAAGCTCTGACAATTGGGGGGAAAGCAGCGCGACTCTTCGTTTATCGGCCGAGACGGAACTCACTACGGTGCAACGCGGAGAACAGCTATTCCGTTCCGGAACGCTCTCGCACGATAGTTGGATGAGTTGTCATAGTTGTCATACGGACGGCCATAGTTCGGGCCAACAGAATGACAATCAAAGCGATGGTGGTTTCGGCGCTCCGAAACGAATTCCTTCCTTGCTTGGCGTTGCCGAAACGGCGCCTTGGGCCTGGACTGGTAAGGTTGCTTCTTTAGAAGAGCAAATCGAGAATTCCATCGCGTCGACGATGCATGGCAAGCCACTTGAAAAGGAGCAGATCGCGGATTTAGTCGCTTACTTGAATTCACTGAAACCGACGAAATATGCAACAGTCAATTCGTCAGAGGAACGAGCCGGCGGGAAGATTTTTGAAAGGGAGAACTGCGGCAAGTGTCATTCGAATGGTATTTTTACTAGTGCTCAAACCTATGATGTTGGGTTTAGTGACAGTCAAGGCAATACGCGTTTCAATCCTCCGTCATTGCGCGGCTTGCGACTTCGATCATCCTATTTGCACGATGGTCGATTCCAGGACTTGCGTGATGTTTTCTTGAAAGCGCAGCACCAGCTTTCAGCCGAATTGACCGAGCGAGAACTCGACCAACTCCTCCAGTATTTGAACTCGCTCTAGAACCGATTGAACGGGAAAGAACTCATGCTGCGGGTTGGTCAAGAGATCAGATCATTAGCGGGGCTTTGGGTTGGTAAAGTGGTTTCAACAACGTGACTCACGGTCGAAGCTTTTCTTCCAGCCCGTCGCACAAGTCTACTTGTGCTACATTGTTTACGCGCGCTGCCTCTGGACCTTTTTGGGCTCTTCATAGACCATGCAAAACCAACTTGCTTCTGCCCCCGCCAATTTCGCTGCCCCGCTTATCTTGCTGTTGCTTAGCCTTTCTTCGGCTCTATTGCTGGCGGACGAGCGACCCAACGTGGTCATTCTGTATACAGATGACCAAGGAACTTTGGATGCAAATTGCTACGGCTCGGCCGATCTGCACACTCCAACCATGGACCGCCTCGCTCGTCGGGGTGTTAGGTTCACTCAGGCGTATGCACACACCGTTTGCTGCCCATCAAGAGCGGCATTGCTTACCGGTCGGCATCCACAACGATCCGGAGTCAATTCATGGACACAAGGCAACATGCAAGGACCTGATGGTCTCAACATGAATGTTGAAGAAACAACAATTGCAGAAGTTTTGGGAGCTGCTGGATATCGCAGCGCGCTTTTCGGCAAGTGGCATGTCGGCTCTCACCAGGACTTCGGCCCCACCAAACAGGGGTTTGATGAGTTCTACGGACACCGCGGAGGCTTCATCGACAACTTCAATCACTACTTCCTCCACCAGAAGGGCTACCACGACCTGTATCGTGGAACTACCGAGCTCCACGAAGACGGAAAATACTTTCCGGAACTCATGACCCAAGAAGCCCTCGGCTTTATTGATCGCAACCAAGACAATCCCTTCCTCCTCTACGTAGGCTTCAACATCCCCCACTATCCCGA
>JBCCEO010000740.1:0-4256 GCA_039030255.1 Planctomycetota bacterium
AACAAGGATCTAAATGGCTGGTCCTTTCCCCAAGACTTTATCAAGAATCAACACGGCACTGCAACTCTTGTTGTGCTCGGGTCGCGAACCGAATTCACGGACGAAATCGAAGATCAAATTCTGCAGGTCCTGCAGCGTTGGAAGCGTCAGGAGATACGTCTAAGCAAGATAAAAATCTTTGAACGAGGCGACGAGATAAGAGATATCGAATATCGTTCAGAAGTAGTCGAAAGCAAAAATGTCATCTACGACAATCAATTGCTATTCAAAGATACCGTTTTTGATTCCCTGGTTCTTTGCCGTTCCGTCTGCATACCATTTGATGAAAATCCCTAAGTAGAGTTTCGATTCGGAATACTACGGAATTCGGCGAACTCGCAAACCGTTGAATCGATTTTTTCTTGCCCTATCTCCTCTCTCATTCGCAAACTGGTGTAAATCATGTTGAAGTACAGCAACTTCCTCCTTGTTATTTCCATATCAACTTTTTTGAACGCAGCTTGCCAGGATCCGCAAGATAATGAGTTTACGGGGCCCTTTCTCACGATGGAGGAAATTGAGGAAGCACGACTCGCTGCTCACGATTTGGCAGTAGGCGACGACGAAAGCAAGCTTGCGTCTACTAGGCTCTATGAGCAAATCCTATCGGATGTTCGAGTTTTGTACGACGAAGAGAATCATCCCGACGGGCACATCGAGATTGTCAAATCACTGACATCGCTTTCTGGAAGCAATGTCAAAGCGAAGCGACTGCAGCGGGCAATTGATTTGCAGGAAGAAGCGTTTGCAATGTGCAAGAAGCTATATCCTGAGTCCGGTTGGCCGGTGGGAGCGGCAGAAACTGCTACGGCTGCGATAAAACTAAATCACCGTTATTGTTGCACAAAGAATTTCGAAGATGCTCAGTTTCCAATCGACGAAGCGCAGCGCATTATAGACGCGAATGAATTTGTCCCAAGCGTTGATGTCGTGTTGATGAATGCTGAGCTCGCATATCAGCTAGACAGTATGCATGATGATGCAAAAGCCAAGAAGTATTGCCTGAAGGCGTTGAACGATGCTACTCAACTCCAGAATCAAAAAAACGCAAAACGAACAGCGGACGAAAGAAACGAAATTGCGTTTTCGATTTTGAAGTGTGGAAACGTGCTCTATCAGCAAACCGACTACGAAGGAGGAGAACGCTGCTTTCTGCGCGCACTGGAAATCACAGAAGAGCTTCCACCCAAGACGGTTCGCTTCACGCGTGCTATGTCCATTCGTATGCTTGGCAAGACCTATCGCGATATGGGCCAATATCAGCAGGCAATTCCATACTTTGAGAAAGCAGTGGAGATGTTTGAGCAAACCCAGTATATCCAAATCGGCAGACTCACCCTTGAATTCACAATTTGCCACCGGATGGCCGGCGACCTAGAGCAAGCACGTCATTGGTTGGAACGCACCTTGGCTTACCGAGGCACGGTAAACAGGGGGGACGAGGTAGATGTTGTTGTGGAACATGCCGCGCTTCTTACTCTGGAAGGCAAGTCTGCTGAAGCGGTCGAGTTGCTGACGAGACAAAAGAAAAAAATGCTCGAAAGCGGCAGGCTGGACTTAGTGCGTCTGGCCGCAATCTACCAACGCTTGGCGGAAGCGGAACTTAAGCGGGAAAACGTTGAGTTAGCAGCAGTGCACTACGAGGATATGGCTGAAACAAACTCGCGATACCTGGCAACTCTCCTCGCGCAATTCCGTGAAGCCGCTTTGATGAACTTGCTAAGCGGCTTTTGGGAAAGAACGGAAGAATACCTTGCCTCGACGGAGACGCTCAACACTGAAACGCATGCCTACCGGCAATACAAGGTCGTAGCTCGCCAGCGAGGATTGGCTGGAAGAGCGACACGTCTTCGAAATGCAGTTCGGCAGAAACTCAAGCCCGAAAACAACGCGACATTGAAAAGCTATCTCGAAGTTTCGAATGAGATTGCGTCTTTGGCCCGAAATTCCGATGCCGCCACCAAGGAGAAGTTGGCCGAGTTGAAGATTAAGCAAGAGTTGTTGGATGCGCAGCTTGCAGAGCAGGCTCCTGATTTCGCGCGCCTAGCGGACGTGCTTGATACGGATGTAAAAGACATGCAAAAGGGCTTGAGGGAAAATGAGGTGTTGATCGACATCGTGGAGTACCAAGATGCATCCGGCAACGATGGTGGCTCCCAGGCGTACGCAGCTTTCGTGCTAACAAGAAACCATATTGCTCGGATCAAGATTCCGAATGCAGAGGATATTCAGCAGCAGATCAAGGGCTGGTACAAACGCATCGATAATGGCCTGCCCGACAAACAGTTCGCGACTCAACTGCACGCGGCATTGTGGCAACCCATTTCCAAGCACATTCCCAGCCAAGCGGACACAGCTTACATATGTGCGGATGGTACGCTGTATCTGTTGCCCTGGTGTGCACTGCAGGACTCGGAAGGAAACATCCTTTTGGAAAAATATGCGATCGGATTGCCCAGCGCACCTCAAGCCTTGTTAACCCGAAACGCACCAACCGAAACGTCCTCCGGCGGAGAAATGGTTCTCGTCGGCAACATCGACTACGAGTGGAGCGAGGACGAAGATGAAATTCCTGCTTTGCCGTATTCAAAGCCAGAAATTGAAGGAATCGGAGAAATTGCCTCGGCCAATGGCGCGTCGGTAGCCAAGTTGGAAAAAGGAATGGCAAAGTTAGCGGATGTGATTCGAAAACTTGTAGAGGCAAAGTGGATTCACTTTGCGACGCATGGCAAATACGAGAGTGATCCCTTACTGGCTGCCTCCTCCGAGCGTTCGGTATCGGCAAGTACATTGACTAAATCCAGTTTGACCGTTTCCGGCAGGACCAATCGAGAGTTGAATGGTGAGATGATCGCGAACTTGGATTTGCGACAAGTCTCATTGGTGTTTCTATCTGCATGTCAAAGTGGGATTGGCAATTCTTTCAAGGGCGAAGGAATTTTTGGCTTGCAGCGCGCCTTCCATCTTGCTGGGGCAAGAAACGTGATTTGCTCGCTTTGGAACATTGGCGATGCCTCGGCGTCGGCTCTTGCAACATCGTTTTACGAGCACCATTTGGCACAAGGCATGTCCAAGATGCAAGCCCTGCGGCACGCCCAACTCAAAATCTATCGCAACCCTATTCGAGTCGCCGAGTATCGAAGACAAAGCGGCGTCAAGATGATCCTCAAAAAACCCCTAAGGCCCAAAAAGTCAGCGAAGTTCTCCCACACAGCCCAATGGGCCGGCCTCATCTTCTTCGGCATCGAATAAGGCCTAAAAAGGTGTCGAAGCACTAGAAAGGTGTTGGACACAGTTTTCTTTTTCGTAATCAAACAACTAGCAAATGAGCTTTGACAAGACTCGCCGAGCAGATCTAACTTCCGCGTTGGAAATCGCGACGGACTTGCTGTACTGTGATCTCGCGCAACTGCAACTATGTGAGGTGGTCGAGTACGGAAATTCAATTCTAGTTCGATGCAGTACAGATCGATATGTGCAAACAACATACTGTTGTATCGGGCGCGACGGAGAAGAGTTCTATCCGATATCAGATAGCCTCAAAGGTCTAGATCGGTTTCTTAGAGACGCATGGTCAGAGATTAGCCCGGCAGCAATTGCATGTGTTCTAGATTGGTGTGTTCCAAAGTGGCTGGATGTACTTCCATCGAAACTTGAGTATACAAATCGGCATACCGGTCATCGCGAAGGTCCGAAGTGTCACGATACCTCTCTTAAGTTCTTTTGCAACAATGAACGCATGGGTGTAGTGATTGAAGTTACCTTCCGGCCTGAGTTTGGTTTGAAAGTGGAAGTGGTAGGGGAAGGGTTGAAAGGGTATTGAGGACGGAGCTAAGGAGTGCAAGGTAGAATGGTGCAGTCGTTTGTGCTCAACGCAGACAGTCAACAAAACGGTGTCCGACACCGTTTCTTCTCCACCGTTTCTTCTCCAATGGTGCGTTACTCGGGTTTGTACACTTGCCATGATCTTTGCACACGCGTGAATAACTGATCGGTGAGGGCATGGTTGTCCCCGCTTGCCAAAAGCTCTTTCGCGATATCGAGAATTTCCGCGACGGCGTCGGATTCCTCGCTTATAGTTGCGATAACGACATCTCGGTGGGGTACGGACACCACAAGTTTCCCTGGCACCGACTCTGACAACTCGTCCCAAAAACCGCCGTTCAGGAGTGTGCAAGCTTCAAAATTATCGCCAGTCGAAATATTGAGAAATGGTC
>JBCCEO010000741.1:0-4254 GCA_039030255.1 Planctomycetota bacterium
CCTGCCGCTAGTGCTTTATTTCTGGTGGCATCCGAAACTGACAACTCCCATTCGCCTCGGCATCCTGACGGCTGCAAGCTACGCGTTTTACGGTTGGTGGGACTTTCGCTTTGTTGGATTACTAGCCCTTTCGACTTTGGTCGACTACTGGGTAGGCAACAAGCTTTATTTGGCGACGGCAAATTCGAGCAAGACACGTTGGCTGCTGGTCTCCATGTTTTCTAACTTGAGTTTGCTGGCATTTTTCAAGTACAGCGGATTCTTCGCAGAGAGTATTAACACGGCCTTGGACTGGTTTCGTTTTGGCGGTGCAATTGGAGCCATTCCAGTTCCGGAAATACTGTTGCCGGTAGGAATTTCGTTCTACACCTTCCAAACCATGAGTTACACCATTGATATTTATCGTGGCAAGGCTCGACCTACGACAAGCATCTGGCATTTTGCATCTTACGTTTCGCTCTTTCCGCAGTTGATTGCTGGTCCGATTGTACGCTACAGTGCCATGGACGATCAGTTGCGTCGGTTGGATTCGAGCATTCAATGGAACCGATTTGCGCAGGGGATTTCATTTTTTGTCTTGGGAATGTGTCAAAAGGTTCTTCTCGCTGACACGATTGCAGGCAAAGTGAATCCCCTGTTTGAAAACTACCATCACTTGCAGTTTGCTGGTGCCTGGTTTGCCATGCTTGGCTACACGTGCCAGCTCTACTTCGACTTCTGCGGCTACAGCAACATGGCTGTTGGGCTAGGACGCATGCTTGGGTTTGAATTCCCACAGAATTTCGATTCGCCCTACAAGTCGGCAAATATCGCGCAATTTTGGCGGCGCTGGCACATGAGTCTATCTTTCTGGCTTCGCGACTATCTATTCATTCCACTTGGAGGCAGTCGTGGCGGTAAGGTGCTGACGCTTCGGAACCTAGTCATTGTGATGTTTCTTGGCGGCTTATGGCATGGAGCTGGCTGGACATTTGTACTTTGGGGATTGTTCCACGGAGGCTTGTTGGTTGGCCACAGTCTCTTGAGCCAATCCAAGAGAATTCAAGTACCTGCACCACTAGCGATCGCAACAACGTTTCTGTTTGTCGTCCTAGGCTGGACACTATTCCGATCGACGGACTTGGCTATGTCGGGCTCGCTCTATGCATCCATGTTTGGACTGAATGGTTTGGAAGCAGATTTGCTAGGAGCGATGGGCGGTGTTAAGTCGGTCGCGATATTAGCATTGTTGCTCACGGTAATTTTCTTTGCCCCAAACATTTGGCAATGGATGCCCAAAATCAATTTGCCCTATGCAGTTGGCCTAGCCATTTTATTGGTGCTTTGCATTTTGCGATTTGACCAAGAGAGTCCATTCCTGTACTTCCAGTTCTGAGCTGCCCCATGTTATTGAAACGCTTGCACAGCTTTGAAGACGTACTGCCTTATCGCGCGGTTTGGAATGCAATGTCTTCCGACCATTCACACTCTGTGCTCCAGCATACAGCGCCATCCCTTCCTCCTGCCCACGATCAGAGCCCATGCTGTAGCTGGGATTGGTGTGAGAGTTGGTGGCAAGCCTATAGCCAGGGTCGCAAGCTATGTGTGATGGTTGGTAGTGAGGATGGAAGTCCGGAAACGACGCGATTCATAGCTCCTTGGTGCATCGAAGAATCGACGGCCCGAGGTAGGCGAATCAAGTTTTTGGGTACAGGGCATGCTTGCTCCGACAGCTTGCGTATCCTCAATGACGGGGACCATCAGTTCACCGCTTCGGCCTTAGCAAATTGGTTGATGGAAGCCAATACGCGAAGCGGAGTGGATGAATGGGATTTTCTGAGCTTTGATGGCTTGCGCGAGGGTGAACCGAGTACCGTGGCGTTGCGAGATGCAATGGCTAAACTTGGTTGCAATACTCGGGAGGATCAAGCGCTCGACTGCTGGCGACTTTCGATGAGTCCCACTTGGGAGGAGTATTTCGAGGGGCTTGGCTCAAAAAATCGGCGCCGCAAAGTACGCGACGTAAAGCGAAAATACATTGACTCTGGCAGAAGCGAATTGCAGATAGCATCCACGCCGAACGATTATGCTGAGTTTTACGACGAATTCGTTGCGTTGCATCAACTGCGACGTCAAAGCCTGGGAGAAACGGGATGCTTTGCCTCCCAAGAGTTTTCAAGTTTTTTGCGCACGGTATCCGAGCGATTCTTTGAAAGCGGCAGTCTAGTGCTCGCCAAACTCTTGCTCGACGGCCAGACCGCAGCCTTCAGCCTTGGTATCGAGTACGAAGGGATTCACTATGTCTACCAATCTGGAATGGCACCGGAAATGAGCAAGTGCAATCCAGGTTGGATCATGAATGTGCACCTAATACTTCGCGCTTTGCAAGTTGACCTAAAGGCCATCGACTTTATGCGTGGCAATGAGCCCTACAAGGAAAAGATTGGTGCGAGCTGCGTCAAGATGTGCAAGTTCAGAATCGTTGCCCCGACGGCCAATGCACAGTTTTTAGATACCGTATGGAGGACGAAAGACGGTATCAAACGCGGGCTACCTGAACTCGGAAATTGGTTTTACGCTCGACAAGCGGCAACCAACAAGCCCTAAGATCCGCTTACGAATAGCCGTCAGTTTGATTTTTCCTTGGTTTCGGCTGTAGACTTGGATTCTTCGGATAGCATTCCTGTAATGCGGAGCAATCCGAAGTAGGGCGATTCACTGTCCTCGATTTTTTCGAGGGCAACGCCCCTTTCGGCCAGCATACCTCTATAGCTTGCAGGCATGAAGACGGGGCCTTCGCCGGATATTCCAACTTGCAATTCAAATTCTACTTCGCGCGGGCTCTCCTCGCCTTCATCTGGATCCGAAGTCTCCTCGGCCAAGGGCGCTAAGCCGTAGGTCGCAGCATCAAAAAGAAACCAAGTTTTATTCTCGACGTGCCTCGCGATATCATCCCACCATTGCCAACTCAAGTTGTCGTAGTCGAGCCGATGTAACACGTCCTGCGTACGACCGCCTGAGGAACTGCTGTTGGCTTCTAACTGCAAGTCCCATTTAAGTTCAATAGAGTCGTCGAATTGAATTTGAAGCAAGCTTTTGCTATTAGTAACCGCGCCGACACTGAATTCGAAAAAATGGACTTTGCCAGGGCTCAGCTCAAATTCCCTTTTGCCCACAATCTCTTTTGCCGTTCCACCGATAACATCTGCATCTTGCAAATTCGAATCAGATAGTTGCATCCAAAGCCGGTGCCCCTTTTCTGGAATCCAGATCCACAGACGCTTTGAGCAGCTGCGGCTAGTGTTAGAAATCACGACCGCTTGCTTGGGTTTGGCTCTTTCAATAGCGGCGATGCGTGCAGCGAGCATATCGTCGCGGTCGAAGGAAACGAGCAATTGGCGTACAGTATCCCGGGCTTGCTTTTGTTGCTCTTTCATTACCTCCAGTCGCGTTGCCTTGGTTTGCAAGTCCGTGCGTTCTGCTTCCGTTTCCTGGTAAATCTTTTCCGCAGTCAGCAAATCTTGTTCACATGCCACCAACTGCGACCAGGACAAGTATGCGAAATAACTCAGAGCGACGGTAACGCCGGCGGCAACAAGAATTGACGCTATGCTTCTGAAATGGATTGCCGGTTGGTTCGAGCTGGGGTTTTCTTCTTGACTCACGATCCAGACTTCTCCGACTCATGGTCTAGATCAATAAGTTCGACCGAGATTTCAACACCTGTCTCTGAAGGAGAAATCTTTACAAATCTAGGAAGCCTGCGACCCGACGCGATATTCCGCTGTATGTGCAAAGGCTGGCCTGACATGGAGTAGCCGTTAATTTCTTCGATTTCACTTGTTAGTCGACAAACTTCTTTTTCGTCAACGTTGAGCAAAAAATAGGGGAATTGCGTACGATCTTGGGCATCGCCTGCCTCAGTTAGGGAGGTAGAGCTTTTGCTTTTCTTGCTGTTCGTGGATTCGCGGGCTTTGCGGTAATCGAAACAAATCTGCAACAGGTGCTCTCCAGGTGCAAGGTATTGAGTGAAAGGGTGCTTCCCGCGAAAGGCAAGACTCGCATCGAGGGCTAACTGTTCGTCTAATTTGAAGTCTTCTTGGATGTCAAGCCGCACTCGAACCGCAATTCGGGCGTCCCCAGGAATCGCGACCCGATACTTCAGATTGATCAAAGAATCTTTCTTGCGAACTGGAATGCCTACAGCCGAAACACCTTCTTCGTAAGGAGCAAGCCCCGCTAGTTCGGCAGCGCGTTTCGAAAAAGAATCCTCTA
>JBCCEO010000742.1:0-4254 GCA_039030255.1 Planctomycetota bacterium
GCAAAATCCGAACGTCAATCTGACAGGAGAAGGCCCCTACGCGATAACGCCGCTTGAACTGGCAACCCAGAAAGAGCAATTCGAAATCGCCCAACGTCTTGTAGCCGCTGGTGCAACCCCACGCAAACATGTCGCTGCAACGCCCCGAGAACCAATACTCGTTGCAGAATCGACATTCAATGCAAATTCCAGTATTAGGCCCGCCAAGCCAAGTTATGCTCCTCAAGGAGTTGGCCTTACCCCAAGTTCCATTTCGGCGACGGTCCAAGTGGGCTCCGGCGATTCCTCCGGAGACCTGGATTATGTTGCTCGCATGGAGCGACAGCTGGAATTAGTAGACGAAACCGTGCGAAAACTGCGAGGCGAGACGCACGCCGCATGGTTCAACGAGCAATCGCGTTTGTTAGAGGACGCATTGGGTATTCGCTCCAAGCCGATTTTGAAGCGTGGAATGCATGCCTTCAACCGTGTTCCGCTTCAAGAACTTGCGAATCGCGAATCCTTGTCAGTCCGTGAATACATGGTGCTCGTGCACGATACCATGCACAATTCTGGCGTTACTCTTTTCGCAGATCAGAACCTATTCGCCGCCGACGACGTACGTTTGATCCTCGCCCCTTCTACAAAGCTTACAGAAATCGTCGCTGCAACCAACGTTGATGATAGCCACCAAGAAAGTGCGCAGGAGCTTGCTTTAGGTTTGGAAGAGCTTCAGCGGGAGTTTCCATTCCGAGTTTTGGAGTGCGGCCAAGAAGGCATTTGGGGAGACTTGATTGAAAAAGTCGACCCGCAGCATGCTTATGATTACTATCTACCGCTGGCGAATCGCTTGCTAGATGTACACCCACAATACGCCGACCAGCTAAAAGCATTGCACTGCCGACCGCTTGAAGCCGACGATCAGTACCTTGTGCAGTCTGAGGTGGCCGAGACCGGCGGATTCTACCTAGGCTGGGGCAGCTAGAGTCAACCCGCAGTTTCTGACCGAAGCAGCGGATATGTTGGGACAATTCTTGTATCCTGCTAGGTGCTTTGGAAGGCGATCAATACCTCTTGAGCCCTCGCACGTCGAACGTCGTCAGATTCCGATTGAATAATTTGTTCGACTAACACTTCTGCCTTCGATTTCTGACCTGAATTCTGGTAGCAGAAAGCCTTCCATAGCAATACTTCTTCGGTACCAGGGACGCCTAGGTCGTAGGCACGCTGGAACGCCTCAATCGCCTCATCAAATCTCGACAGTTCGAATAGACATCCGCATCGGGCGCGCCAACTCAATGCTACTTCGGGAAATTCATCGAGGAGCGCGTCAAGAACCCCAAGTGCTGACGTATATTCGCGACTCTTCATCAATGCGACATAACGCTCCACAGAAGGCTTAGATTTCCCCACCCAAAAAAAAAATTAAAAGTCCCATAACGAATAATCCGAGGCAGAAAGAAGGGATGGGCGAAGCATACCAACGTAAGAATTTAGGCGTCATCGAGCGTTACGCCCGGTCTGATCGTCGCAATTCCTTCTTCAGATTGTATTCATTAGAATTTTTTATAGTGTACCAGACAGCAGCTTCGTTGAAATGCATTGATATTTTCGCATGTACATCTTTGCAAATTTTTTCTTCCTCCTTGGGCCTGGAACTATCCTGTTGGGCCTGGTGTTACTATTGCTTTCGGCATATCTGCTTTTCCTGACCGTTATCAGTCTTCCAGCCTACATCGCGTCGAAGCGGCAAGCTGCAGGATTGTCACTGATTCAAATACTGGTGATGTCTGCGCAAGGCATTGATGCAAAAGTATTGGTGAATACTCTTGAAATTGCTTCGGAACATGGATTGGACATTCCAATGAAAGAAGCAAAAGCGTTTCATTTAACCGGCATCGACATCGTTTGCGTCGCCATGGCAATGGCAGAAGGATCAAAGTTTGGTGTAAAACTCAGCTTTGCTGAGCTCGCCAAGATAGCGTTAAGTGGCCAAGACCTAGACCAATTCATTACTTCTCAACGTGAACTACTCTAGTATCTGCGCTGTATCTTGATGTAATTTCTTTTCGGTTTATCCTGGGCCAACAGTTAGCGCCCGACTCAAAGCGATTCCGGCTGGCTACGAGGTTCAGCGTTTTGTTTTGCCCTTACCGGGCTTGTTCTTTTGCCACTCAATTTTGGCTTGGGTATGCTCTTTCTGGAATTCGTCTGGCGCTTCTGGATTATCGACGGCAAGTTCCAGACTTAGGCGATCCTGCGCGTGAATTTCCAATAAACGTTGCTTGTCGAAATATTCCTCCGATTCAGCATCGTTCACAAAAATGTCGGCTTCTGTAAGCTTCGTTGCTGCTGCGGTATTTTCGCCACTAGCCGAAAGCAGTACGAATTCTTCGACTAATTGAAACCCTTCCCAGATGGAGCGTTGCGTTAATTCGAAGCCTTTTCTTTTCGGCCTGCGGAGGTTCTTAATATTTTCAGCACTTGCGATCATGGAAGAAGTCTGTGGATCCTGAACAATCAACCTCGCTCGATTGCCCTTTCCGATGAGCTTAAATCGCGTCTTGGAGAATTCAGCATCTGGCTGCATAGGCCACTTTACGCTAGGCAAAGCGACTTGGTTTATATCAGAAAAATAGCCCTGGAAACGAATCGTATACTCGTCGTCATCTGCGGATTGTTCCTCTGCCGTCCAAGCGTCTAAACCTTCCGCGTGTTCGACAAACCATTCAAAGACTTCCTTCGGCTTGCCAAATCTGGACTTTAAGTTTTGTTCGAATGTGAACTTACCGGTTCCATCGGGGTAGACCGTCAACTTGCGATTCTCTTTTAAACACCCAGTCGCAAAGAGTAAAAGACCTGAAAGGATACCGATTGCTAGTGAAATACGCCGCATATTTATGTCTCCACATATCGCTTTCTTCCTTTGAATTGGCTGCAAGTCATTATTGATTAGAAGGACACTCCACGGATAGTTCTTTCAAGGAACCTTCCTTTTTTAGATGTAAGCCACCTGTGTAATCCGACGACGAGAGCCAGACGAAGGGCGGATTAGAATCACAAAGCGCGCGGGAACTTGGGAAGAGCAAACTTAAGGGGACTGGATAGAGCGTTCAGGAAGTGAACAATATCCCTCTCGCTCTTTGTTAAAGCATCGCTCAGAGTCAGCCGTACTTTCGTTTTGCCAGAGGAATCATTGATGTCGAATAAGGAATGTCGTTGGGGAATACTAGGCACCGCTGGTATCGCTCGAAAGAACTGGAAAGCAATTCGTTTGAGCGGAAATGCTCGTATCACGGCGGTTGCGAGTCGAAGCGAAGAATCGGCGCAGCGTTTCATCGACGAGTGCTCTGAGCAAGTTCCACCCAGCACAACGCCAGAGGCAATTGGTTCCTACGACGCTCTACTAGCCCGCGACGATGTAGATGCCGTATACGTCCCATTGCCAACTGCATTGCGTTACGAATGGGTCTTGAAAGCGGCAGAGGCCGGCAAGCATGTGATGGGGGAAAAGCCTGCTGCCAGCAATGCGACTCAAGTTGCCGAAATGCTGGAGGCTTGCAAACAGAACAATGTCCAATACATGGACGGTGTCATGTTCATGCATAGCCAGCGGTTACCACTGATCCGCTCCATTGTCGATGATGCGTCCGCGATAGGTAAACTGCGACGCTTGGCAAGTCAGTTTTCTTTTGCGGGCGACGAGGAGTTTTGCAATTCGAACATTCGCACGCACAGCGAGCTGGAACCGTACGGCTGCTTGGGCGACCTAGGCTGGTATTGCTCCCGCATGTTTATGTACATCATGAACGGGCAACTTCCGACGGAAGTTCGCGCCCGCGTGTTGACACCACTTCAAGGAGAGGGCAGCCCTGGAACGGTTCCCGGCGAATTTGTGGCGGACTTGACGTTTCCTGACGGAGTCAGCGCAACTTTCTACAACTCTTTCATCACGGAAAACCAACAATTCGTCCACGCCAGTGGTGATAAAGGCTGGATACGCGTCGATGACTTCGTACTTCCATACCATGGTCCAGAGCTCGCCGTTCACGTTGGACAAGATAAATTCACCGTCGATAATTGCGAATTCCATATGCAACGTCACCAACGCCGCGAAGCGGTCGCGGAATACGATGCGAATCTACCCGGGGCTCAGGAAGTTCGATTGTTCCACAATTTTTCGCAAATCGTTCTCTCCGGTGAACTCGACCCGAGTTGGCCAGAATGGACGCTCAAGACGCAGCGAGTCCTAGACGCGTGCTTTGAGTCTTCGAA
>JBCCEO010000743.1:0-4253 GCA_039030255.1 Planctomycetota bacterium
CGCTATTTCGCCTTGCTGCGTGTAGAGGCAATCAACTTCAACGATCCAGACAATCGTCACCAGCGCTTAGGCTTCGACGACCTCACCGCACTTCATCCCGACCAACGGATTGTGATGGAAACTGAGTCGGACATTTTAGAGACTCGAGTAGTCGATATGATTACGCCGATTGGCTTTGGGCAGCGTGGCTTGATTGTGAGTCCGCCAAGGGCTGGCAAGACAATTCTGATGCAAAAAATGGCGCGAGCGGTCCTGGCAAACTACCCCGATGCCTATGTCATGATGTTGCTGATTGATGAACGCCCTGAAGAAGTCACCGACATGGAACGCGAAGTTCGCGGTCCAAATTGTGAAGTCGTCAGCAGCACCTTCGATGAGCCTGCTTCACGGCATATCCAAGTAGCAAACATGGTCCTGGAAAAGGCCAAGCGGATGGTTGAATATGGGGTGGATGTGATCATCTTCCTCGACAGCATTACCCGTTTTGCTAGAGCCTGGAACAGTGAGTGTCCGCAAAGTGGAAAACTGCTTACGGGCGGTCTGGATGCCAATGCACTTCAGAAGCCAAAGTCATTTTTCGGTTCGGCACGTAAGGTCGAAGAAGGTGGTTCACTTACGATCCTGGCCACGGCCTTGGTGGATACCGGCAGCCGCATGGATGAGGTGATCTTTGAGGAGTTCAAGGGCACGGGTAATTTAGAGATCATGCTGGATCGCAGCTTGGTTGACAAACGTATTTGGCCCGCCATCGACATTAATGCAAGTGGAACGCGCCGCGAAGAGATTTTGATGGACGACGGCGAGCATAAGCGTGTTTCCGCGTTGCGTCGCGTGCTTGGTGAAATGAATGCACCAGATGCGATGGAAAAGCTTACGACGCAACTGAAGAAATCGAATTCCAACGCAGAATTCTTGATGGGGCTAAAGGTAGAAGAGTGACGGATGGATCAGGCAGAGTTGGAATCGTTGTATCGACTTATAACTCCAACATAACGGATCGACTTCGCGAAGCGGCCGAAAAGACGCTTCAGGACGCGGGCAAAGAAATCGAAGTTCGAACCGTCCCAGGCGCTTGGGAATTGCCACTAGCTGCTAAGTGGTTTGCCGAGCGCGATGACATCGCCGGAGTCGTTACCTTAGGCGCGGTCATTCGCGGTGAGACTACGCACGACCAGCATATCAACCGCGCCGTGAGCACAGCTCTTATGGAACTGATGATGAGCACTGGTAAGCCGATTGGTTTCGGTTTGCTAACGTGCAATTCTCTCGAACAAGCAATCCATCGTGCTGGCGGAAATGTTGGCAATAAGGGCGTCGAGACTGCCGATGCAGTTCTGGCCATGCTGAGTTAGCACGAAGCAATTTCCGTCGAGCTTGCATGAACCTGAACATGTATCCGTTAGGGCGCCGTGCGCGAACGTGGCTCGTAGGTTGCCTGTTCATCCACCTAGAATAAGGAGACAAGATTGATAAAAAAGATCTTAACGCGCGTTATTGCAGTAATTCTCCTCTTATGGGTCGGACTATTCATGCTCAATTTTATGTCTAAGCCTGCTAGCGAGTTAGGAGTTCGAGACGGTCTGCTCGCCGCCTGCCCCGATTCACCCAACTGTGTTTCTACCCGCGCCAATGATAAAGGGCATGCGATTGACGCGATTGCTTTTGAAGGTCCTTCGGAAGAGGCAATGAAGCGAATTGAAAGCACGCTCGGCAAGATGCCTCGCACCAAGATTGTGACTCGCGAGGAGAATTATATTCACGCCACCGCCACGACGCTGCTGCTGCGCTACGTCGACGATGTAGAATTTACATTCGATGCAGAGAACCAGCAGATTCACTTCCGCTCTGCTTCTCGCATTGGCTATTCCGACATGGGTGCCAATCGAGCACGCATGGAACGCTTCCGAGAGCTATTCGCCGCCCAGTAACCCGCAGCGCCAGCTAGACTCCCCTACCAACCCGCAGCGTCAGCTAGGCCCATCGACCCTGTAGCGAGTATTCGTTTAACGTCGAGCCGCAGGCGGTTCTTCTGCGCTGGAGTTCAGCCGCACAACTCGGACACACCGTGGCGATTATTTACGGAGACGCTTCGCCCATCCTAGGCTAGCCGTTAAAGCTTGCCATCCAAACAACGTTGGTAGTACTTATGCGTAATCTTATCTTGGTTGTCCAGCAACCAGTCAATTGATGGCTCATTACTCATCGCCTTGTGTATAGCCTGAGCCATAGCCTTGCGATGGATTTCGAAGAGTGCCTTGTGGTCCAGGTTTTCATCGGTTGCCGCGCCAGGATTTAGCCATACCGAACAAACGATGCCCAGATCGTTTGCCTTTTCCTTCGGAATGTCGCCAGCTCTCACTGCATCCAAAACGCCGTTTGCGATCGCAGCTTGCACCGTTCCCATCAAAATGTTCGTGTATGCCGAATTCTTTACCGTCACTTTGCTCACCATCAGCGTGACAGGGCGGACTTGAATGTCGGTATCCAGAATGGCAAAGACCTTGGAGTGCCCCATGGCTTGGTCACCAGTGAGTGTTGCGATCGCCGTGCCGACTGGGCCGTCAAGCTCTCCAATGACTACTTCAGGCTCGGCCGCAGTGAACGGAGGCCCGCCTGCTACCAAAGATTCGCCCGTACGCATAATGATTCGATCGCTCATTCTTATTCCTCTCCAATCGGAATTGGTTGAACTCTAGAAGCAATCCGTGACTTGAAACTAGAGCCGTAAAATTCGTGGAGGGGTATTAGAGTCTAGCGATGACAATCAGGGTAGGCGGATTAATCCGAAACGCCCGGAGCGACAAAATTTAGTCGCTTTGGATTCTGCTTTCCTGACTCGTGGAGTTGCACCAAGTAAAGTGCTGTTGCGCGAGCAACGTTGCCTGCCGGCAATTCTCTTACCAGCCGCTTTAGATCGGGAATGGCATTTGGCTTTTCCTTGTGGAGGTCAAGCCAAGCCATCCCAAGCCGATAGTACTCGGTTTCGAACGCACTTGCGTCGTTTTCGATAAGCTTCGGCAAGCGTTCTTCTAGCGATTTCCCGTTAGCGTTGGTCCGCAACCAGATGTCTGTATAAAAGGCGGGACCGTCGCTGGCCATCCCGACGGTGGGTGGTTTTGTCTCTCGATTCTCCCAAGGCATCCATAGTCGCCTAAGCGGTAATCTTGAAACAACTTTTTCATCCTGAACTGCTTCGACCTCCAGAAGGTAGATGTTCCCGGGTGCTATCTTGAGTTCTCCAACGCCTTTCGCGCCGAGCGGCCACTGCTGCCCGCGCACTTCTTCCATCTGCATCGCCAATTTGGGCGACATCTGAACAATGTCAGGATGTTGCATCAGCGTGGAGAGCGTCAGTTTGACGCGATAGTAATCGTATTCATTATGTCGCGGTGAAGTCCACTTGAGAACAAAGTCCTTGTCGACGGACTGCCAATCCTGGACCTCGGAAGTGATGTTAGAGGGTACGTACATCAATGGATATTTTGTGACTTTGCCTTCTTCGAGCTCCACCATGTAAGGAGCCTTGTCTGTAGGAACACCGTTCGGATCACTTCTGTCTGCGATACGTAGCCCATCCTCGGTCTTAAAGAACAAGCTCCATTTCTTGCCACTTTGTTCGAAGTTCGATGTTGGTACGAGAATCTCAATTTTGATGGGGCCAGCTGGCAAGCCCTCCAAGCGCACTTGGCCAACGGCGTTGCTTACTCCGTAGCGACAACGATTTCGATCGGCCCCCAAGTAGCCAAAAGACTCATAGGGCTCTGCGAGTACAGGTTGAGTTGCATAGAACATTGTGTCCGCGTCAACTCCGCCAAAGAATTGACGTGGCGGAGGCCGCTTCTTGACGAGGACATGGATTCCGGGGATGCCCTGCAGTTTTCCGTCTTCGGACAAGAATCGCAGCTCGATGCCACTGGTGCCCGAGATCATGTCTTCTTGTGCTGGCTGCCAGTCCTGCTCCAGGTTTTCCCATTTGACTGGAGGCGGTGGTAATGTCGCCCGACGCTCATTCGGAATCGGCTTTTGCCCGAGTGCAACAAGATACTCATTCATTCCCGTCCAATCGCCTTTTAACAACGACAGCTTGGCGAGAGAAAGTCCGGCTTTCTTACGTAACTCAGAGCCTGGCTGACTATGTTCAAAAGCAATTTGCAGAACTTCAGCAAGCGTGTTGTAGTTTTCGTTTGGGTCTTCACGGTCCCAGCCACGCCGCGAAGAATCTGTCGGAGCAGCCCAACTAATGTCCGTACCAG
>JBCCEO010000744.1:0-4251 GCA_039030255.1 Planctomycetota bacterium
CGGTTTTGAGCCGGTTGTATCACCGAATTCCTCTCAATACTCGCTACACCGCTTCGAATCGACGCGGTAAATTAGTTCGCATCGATACAAAATCTACTCTGCGGGAATCTAGCACGCCAATGCCTCCGATCAACTATCAATTCAGTCGCCGAAAAATTGGCCAGCTAAACTGTGGAGTGGTTCACCCCCAGTCCTCAGAGTTGCCAATTGCTTCTCTGGCATTATTCCTTCATGGCTATGGCGCTGGAGGTGACGATTTAGTCCCATTAGCACAAGAATTGTTGCGTGCGGCGGAGCTTGACCAAGCAACCATGCTTGTTTTTCCTGAGGCGCCGCTTTCGCTCGAAGAACTAGGTATGCCAGGCGCTCGAGCTTGGTGGATGCTCAGTATTCAACGGCTTTTGTCCGCGATTGAGAATGGGCAATATGAATTGGTGCGGCAGGAGGAGCCAGCAGGAATCGACGATGCTCGCGAAATGCTCAGCGAAGTAATTCGCTTACTGCTCGAAGAAACGAACTTAACGGCCTCCAATCTACTTCTAAGTGGCTTTTCCCAAGGCGCGATGCTTTCGACGGATGTTGCCTGTCGAGGTCTCGAAACCCCTCCAGCGGCTTTGGCCTTATTTTCTGGTTGTATGATTTGCGAGCGAGTTTGGAAACCCAATATGCAGCGTCTGCGCGAGACGAAAATTCTGCAGAGTCACGGTAGTGTGGATTCAATTTTGCCCCTTCAGACTGGAAAATGGCTCACAGAAGCTTTGCAACAGGCCAATTGCGAAGTCGAATTCATCGAGTTTTATGGCGACCATACGATTCCGCCCGAAGCAATCCGCCAGTGTGCTCAGCTTCTAAAGGAAATCACCAATGGTCCACAATCAGTCTAGATTCGGCAACGGTAAGACGAATCGCCAGTGGCCTCCAACGAAGCAAATAGGTCCTACCCCAAAATCCGACGTTGAAGCTTGAACAATCTTCGTCACAATACGTGCATGCGGCCACTGGGTCGTTGTGCCGTTTTCAAAGACAGCAACAGGTATCTAAGTGAGCATGGAAACGCCGGAACGCTATTCGGCCGAAGAATTCTTGGTGGCCGCCGCTTCCGAGCAAAAACCGGCAGATAAAATCGAGGATCCTGCCTCGCCTCCAAGACGCTACGGGCGACTAGCAATAGTTCTTGCCATCGCTACTGTGTTCTCGACTTTTTTCTCGGGTGTTCTTGCTTGGGAACCGCTCTCCACGCTACTTGGCCCCGCCTGGCAATTCTCAACCCTCATGCCAGTCCGCCAAGCAATCTTGGCCAACTGGGTCTCCGGCCTTCAATTCTCCCTGGCACTGATGGCGATTTTGGTCGCTCATGAATTTGGCCATTACATTTTGACTCGCGTCTACAACGTCCCCAGCACACCGCCGCTTTTCATTCCATTCCCGATCATTTCCCCAATTGGAACGATGGGAGCTGTGATCCTGATGCAGAGCGGATCCGCGAACCGGAAGCAAATCTTTGATATTGGACTTGCCGGACCGCTTGCCGGATTGGTAGTCGCAATCCCCGTGATCGCCTACGGAATTCTAAATCCAGCACCATTGCCGTACTCTGCTGATGACTCCATCACCCTGGTCATTGGCCAACCATTATTGGTGCAGTGGATGGCCGCCTGGTTGGCCCCTGAACAAGCAAGTGAATACATGTTCATTGCCAACTCAACGGTTAGCCCATTCCTGATGGCAGGTTGGGTTGGACTCTTGGTTACCGGAATCAACATGATGCCCATGGGACAATTGGATGGCGGTCATGTTACATTTGGGCTAGTCGGCGATCGCTCGCATTGGATCGCTCGCGGTGCAATGTTCTCCGCAATCGCGTTCATGATTTACAACCAAGTCTTGATGTTTGCCTTGATGCTAGTGCTTGTATTTCTGATGGGCCTGCGTCATCCCCCTAGTAGCGATGACACCAAGGCACTTGGCCTGTGGCGACAAATTATCGGCTGGGCCTCACTGACCCTTCCCATCCTGTGCATACCTGCCCGCCCATTGTTGGCGATTTAGTCCCGCCACCCCGTCCTGCGTTTCTTGGCTCCTAAGGACCGAGAGCCTTGCTGAGCGAGAAACTGTTCGCAGTGAACCTGCGGAAGGGGCCAAGCGTCTATGCAGCATTGGGAAAGTAAGCGACATAAACCTAAATGTCGTGCCTCAAGGAGTAGGTGACAGTCGCCAGTTTCCTAAGAGCCCAAGACGCAACGAAGCGAAACCATGGCTAGCGCCATGTAAGGCCCAAAGTCATTGGTTTTTGCCGATGCACAACCTGCGATTGCAAGATTCTGCTGAGAATCCACCATCGCTGGTCAGAGTAATTATTACTGGCCACTACTGCAGATGACTCGGCAAAGGCGGGAAGGGAGCTATAATTGAGTAGTAAAAGAAATTCAGACGGCCTTAGTTTAAACAGCCTAGGTTCAAGTAGCCTAGGCAACGAACTGGACCAGTCCAACTTAGGCGGTTCCAGCACGGACCACTTCACAGAGTGGCCGGACTCAGGTCGAACAGCGCAGGAATCAACTCGCCACCGGAGCAATTACCCGACTGTGCACGAGCATCAAAGATCGCAAAGCGTTGCCCTAGAGCGATGCGTACTGGCACGAATCATCGGCCCTCAAGATGCCTTCACCGAAAATCCACTCGATGAGATGAAGGGATTGGCGGAATCCGCCGGAACGGAAGTTCTGGGTGGCATTGTCCAGCGTCGGGAAACTCCCGATTCGAAGACTTATCTCGGCAAAGGAAAAGTTTCCGAGCTAAAGCAACTGGTCGAAATGCACGAAGCCGACTTGGTCATCTTCGACAATGATCTTTCGCCCAGCCAAACGCGGAATCTTGAAAAAGCTGTTGGCCGGAAAGTCATCGACCGAACCGAATTGATTCTCGACATCTTTGCCTCCAACGCCAGAACACGCGAAGCCCGTTTGGCCGTCGAGCTTGCTCAATTGGAGTACTCGTTGCCCAGGCTAAAACGTCTGTGGACGCACCTTTCCCGGCAGACAATGGGCGTCGGAATGCGCGGCCCCGGAGAAAAGCAACTTGAAGTCGACCGACGGTTGGTAGAAAAACGCATTCACGAATTGAAGCAAGATTTACAAAAGGTTGAGAAGCGAAAAGAACGTGAAGTCGCCGGTCGCCGAGATTACCTGACCGTATCCCTCGTCGGCTATACCAATGCGGGTAAAAGCACGCTGATGAATACGCTGACTGAGGCTGACGTCGAAGCGGTTGACAAGTTGTTCGCCACCTTGGACACACGCACTAGGCGTTGGACATTGCCAAGCTGGGGACCAGTCTTACTTAGCGATACGGTCGGCTTTATTCGGGATCTGCCCCACAATTTGGTCGCCAGTTTCCGCGCGACGCTTGAAGAAGCACGCGAAGCAGATCTGCTTCTCCATGTCGCCGACTGCAGCAATCCCAATGTGCTGGATCAAATTTCTGCCGTATACTCCGTTCTCAAAGACCTCGGCATCGACGAAAAACAAACCCTGCTAGTGATCAACAAGATCGACGTCCCAGGTGCGCAAGACAGATTGCAGATTGTGCAAAATCGCTATCCGCACTCCATCGCCATCAGTGCAAAATCGCGACAAGGACTGGACAGTTTTGCATCGCGCGTCAGCCAAGCTCTAAGCGAAGGATTCGTCACACTCAGTGTGCGATTAGATGTTTCAGATGGCAAGACGATGGCTTGGCTTGCCAAGGTAGGCGAAGTAACAAGCAAACAGTTCCACGAAGATCACGTCGAAATTCATGCCCGTTTGCCCGCCCGTCATGCCGGAAAACTCGTGCTTGACCATCCCGACCTAGAAATCCTCGACGGCCATTTGCCAGAGACAAAGCCCTCGCCGGAAAGCTGGGAAGAACAATTGCCGACTGCCGGCAGCCTATTTCCTGAATCCAAGGATGACGTGCCAGGCGAGGAAGTCGCCTAGCGATTTCCCCAAGTAGGCCCTAACGAGCGCAACGCCGGGGGCATTCAAGCACAAGCGTGCCCCACCCAACAAACCATTGCACCAACGAGACCTAACCGCAACTAAAACCCCGTTTCTTCCGAGCAAAACTCGATGCCGTAACTGCGATGCGCTTGTTAGCGGCCTACTCCTGCTACGATTTTCGCTCGATAGCAGTCTTCAGAAGCAACCAGGAGGTGTCCCAAAAGGTTTGAAGTACTAATCTGTACTTCCGAAAAGAGACCTACCCCATTTC
>JBCCEO010000745.1:0-4228 GCA_039030255.1 Planctomycetota bacterium
ACGGCGGCGATGTTCTCTGGCTGAAGACCGTAATGCACCATTTGCTTGTAGTTGGCATCGGTGTCGATCTTTTCTTGGTAAGGAGCCTGAGGCCATCCGCGATGCGAGGCCTCGACACGCTCCATTTCCATGTTAGCGCCTTTCACTATGCGAATGGTGACAGGCGCTTTGCCGTCGGCGATTCTCTGTTTGGCCCACTCGGTGATTTCCTTTTGAACAGGAAAACTGTCTGGAACATAAGCCTGCAGCGCAATGCCGGCTCGTACTTGATCCATGCCGGGGCGGTCAAGTGTCTCCATGAATACTTCGGAGGTCAGCGACATGTCGCGATATTCTTCCATGTCCAGGTAGACGAACTTAGCGACCTCACTACCATCCTTACGGCGGAAAAGATTGCGATTGGCCGCACGATAAAGCAATTCCAATCGATTTCCGACGGTTCGTATTGTCTCCTCACGGGCAATCGTAGAGATTTGTGAATAGAGCGTGGATATCTTGACTGAAACGCATTCAATTTCGGGCAGTTGCAAAGCACTTAGATAGGACTCAAGTCGCCGTTGAGCTTCTTTTTCTCCGAGGATGGCTTCGCCTAGAAAGTTAACGTTCATCCGAACACCTTCTGAGCGTCGCTCGGATAGGTGGTTCTGCAGCATCTCTTTTTCTGCAGGCAGGATGACGTTGGCCGTTTCCTGGCGCATCTTTTCTTTCACCAAGGGTACGGCCACTCCCGGCAAGTATCCTCCAAACGATTGGAAGCCGCGTAGCATGGTGCGTTCGATGGGGCTGAAAAAGCGTGGTATGCCTTGAACGTCTAGGATATGCACGAGTTGGTCAGCCGCTCGGGCTGCCATTTCGGAGCGAAAGGCTTGGTCGGTCAGTTGCGTCAGGATGGCCTTGTCGCGCGGGTGCTGCACCATGCGATCCAGCTCAGCCTGCTGCCGACGTTCTGCCGGTGTTTGAAGTTGTTTTGCTCGGGTTTGAATTTGACGAGCGAGAGAAATACTTGTTTGAGCGATGCTATTGATGTCGCTCAGATCGCAGCTTTCCAACTGCGCAGCAATAGAGGAGAGATCCACTTAATCACTTTCATGCGTGTCGACGGTGTCTGGCGGTGGCGGCAGCTCTTTCGTTTCCTCGCTGACTTTCTCGCGAGGATGATAGCCGGTGACGTCACTCAGCAGACGCTCAAGCGTAACTTCTGCGGCTACCCTCGTTTTTGGCTGATCTTCGTCGGGGGCATGAAGTTTAGCAACGATGGCGGTGATATTGTCAGCACCGCCGCGAAAGTTCGCAAGCTCAATAAAGGCCCGGCAGCATTCGAGCGGTTCGAGCTCTGTGATTAGCATGTCGCGGATTTCTTGATCGCTCACATAGCGGTATAGACCATCGCTACAAAGCACGATGGTATCGTTGGGTTCGAGTGCGAAGCGGTGGACTTCTGCGTTGACTTCGCTAGCGCCGGCACCGAGCGCATTGTAGAGAACGTTACTCCATGGAGATTTTTCAGCCTCGTCGGCCGTCATGCCGCCTTTCTCCATGAGGCGGTTGGACACCGTGTGATCCTTCGTCAGTTGCTGAAGCTCTCCATCGCGCAGCATATAGCAGCGGCTGTCACCGGCATGAACGACGTATAGCCAAGGCCAAATGACGTAGGCCATTGTTAGCGTCGTGCCCATACCTGCCGTTCCTTTTTCCTCGCTTGACTCCTTTTCGATCGCTTCATGCGCATGCTGCATGATCTTTTTTAGGTCTTCGATAAACCCTGCCTCGCGGTCTTCTAAGTCGATATCCATCTGGAAGAACCAATGCATGCTGTTGAGCAGCTGGTTGATCAAGTGGTCAATGGCTAGGGCGCTGGCGCGATTGCCGCCTTGATGCCCGCCCATTCCATCCGCGACCATAAAGAGCTTGCCATGCGACATGCCGTAGAGCCGAGATTGAGCCTCCAGATTAAGGCTAGTCGACTGCACCAACATTGATTTATTTAGATCAGCAATGAGATATTGGTCTTGGTTAGAAGCCCGCTTCTTTCCAATATCTGTTCGGCCAGCGCTGGTGATCTTCGCAAACATGAATAGCCTTTACTGAAACTCTGGTGCACTACTGTCTAAGGTAGCGAACTATGGTGAAGCGCAATATCAATTGGTCTCATTTTTTCTTAGACCTGCGCGAAGTGGACAGGGCGACGACGGGATCCAAGTCGGCTCAACGGGCGGGGCCGAGCTTCGTAAAGAGGAGGGGTAAATACAGTAACGAAGTGCAAAAGGTTTGAACCTGAACTATACACGAACGATCGATTTCTAGTGGGGTGCCGCATTGTAATCCCGCGAAAATACGGACAATCCTTACTCTTCGAACAGTACCACGCACCAAATTAATCCTGATTGGCAAGCTTCGTGTGAACATTTTGTGTCATTGGATTCGTTAGGTTACGGTAATCTAAGACTGGCAATGGTAAAGGGAATTTGCTGCTGCTCTAGTTCGTAGTATCTACGGAGAACCGTCATTTCGATACCAGCCTTTTCACGCGCCTCGCGTAGGTTTAACGTTCGCAAGTCTTTCAAGTTTTGTTTATAAAGGTCTTTTTCTCCGGTTTCCTTGCCACATTGAAATCCTAAATCAAAGGCTGGCTGCAAGTATTTTGGAATTCGATAAGGCTCTGGATACAGCCAAGCCAAAACGAATTTAAATATATGGTATTGGAACCAACTTACTTTTTTTCCCGTTCCCATCGCGAAACCAAGTACAAAAGCTTCATCCTGATCTTGCAGTCCGCGTCCTAGCAGAGCATGCATAACGTCATGGTCTTCCAAGTCCACGGCACCGCGAAAACGAATCCAGCTCTTGGGGTTTTCGAATACGCGTACTACGAAGGGGATCTTCGTGGGTGGTGACTGAGGCATCGTTTCTATAACCTCATCTACCGTCCGATCGTCATTTTCGATTCCTGGATACCAAGCCAACCAAAGATCAGTATCGGTATACGCGTCGCGTCGACGGCCTTGGGAATCAAAGAGCCAAGCACTTGTGTCAAATAGACTGAGTACAGAATCTGGTCTTGGATAATTTGCGGCTGTGACCACTGCGGCCGAAGCCACTCGGTTGAGTTGTTCGAGGATGATTCCTTCCGCTTCAAGCCGCTCTAGCTCGTTAACTTCCTCAGGCAACTCAAGGGCTTCTATAACGTCACGGCACAGTTCCTTGGACCAAGCTCGAAAAGTCTTCTGGTTGTTTGCTCGGTAATCTGCCTTCAGAAGCCCTGCATGACTAGCTGCTCGAAGGGAGGCAATGACTAAGCCAAGGTGCAAGTCATCGCTTCGGTCTGGAGCAGAAACGTAACGACCTACCCCGGCGCGAAGATCTTTAGTAGTTCTCTTACTCGCTATCTCACCATCTGAACTTTTCTCGGCCTGCGAAACCTCCCGTACAGCCACAATGATCTTCAGTGGTTTTTCAGAACGGTTTTCGATTTCCGTGAAGGATACGGTGACTGGCCGGATACAAAGCTGAGCCAACAATCCTGCCAAGCCAGCTTCACGTGAGCTTGCTTCACTGCTTAGTTCCATTTCGCCGCCGGTCTTTTTGCGAATCTTTAGCGAAACGCTGAAATTGGAGCCCGTGTTACTCAGGTCTTCGGCCGTTGCTTGTGCATGGACCTGTCCTTTGGCATTTTCGAAGCATTCGACTTGAAGAATCTCAATCGATGCGACCATCATCGAGAAGGATTGTTCGGCGTCAGGCATGGGCGACTCAGGGTTTTGTTGGATTGAATGGAACGAAGGCACATACGACGCGCTTGCAGCAGGTTATCAAGCGAACCTAAAACTAAGGCTAAAGCTACAGGGAGCCAGCTACCCAGCTACTAGCCTGCTCAAGCTAGTCCAATGAGCGGCATCGGAATGACTCGCTGTTTCAGTTATCATAGATTTCGCCCGCTTGGCATCAATGGTAACCATCCCAGGAACTCACAACTTGAGCAAACTCAGTACGCTCGCCGATTCTACTCTCACCAATTCCGCTCTTGGAATCTTGGAAACTACCGGTTGGACTCCAGCCATGGTTGCCTTGGATGAAATGGAGAAAACGGCTGGCGTTCAAGTTTGGCAGGTCGAACTCAACGATTTCTTGGGGACTTGCTTGAAGGTATTCGGAACCGTTGATGCCGTGAGAACGGCAGTCGAACGCGGTTTTTCAGTCGCTGATAATCTACATGGTGAGCCGAAATCCC
>JBCCEO010000746.1:0-4202 GCA_039030255.1 Planctomycetota bacterium
CCGGATTTTGATTTAGTTTGTTAGCCATCGTTCTTCCGGATCGAATGAATGATTCTTTCGTCTCTAAATCGCTCGGAATGGGTGAAGCAGTTTTGGTACCGCGTTTTGGGTCGAGCAGAGTTCGTTTCCTCAAACAAAGCGTAAATATTTTTTACACTAGATGGCATCTGTGATCCATTCAAATGCATGCGTGCGTTGAGCTGTGCGAAGTGGACCAGCTAGTAGGGAACTGCGAGGAACAACATTGTCGTCAAAGAAGAATTCCTCGCCATCCTCTCTTACTACAGTATAACTTCTTGTGGTCTTGCCACCTACTTTCTTGGCCGCAGCGCCCACAAAGCCTTTTGCTAGTTGGATTCCCTCTACGCTGCGTCGTTCGTGCACGCATCGAATACGATCAAAAGGAAACGTTTTCGAACTGGGGCCGCGATGAACAACGAAACCCAGTTCGTGAATCACAACAACTACGCGGCCGAGGCGGCTCACGTACCAAGCCATACACGCGGCCGCAATTAGACAGAACGTACCAAGGGCATGTCCTCCTGTTGGGGCGTCATACTGGCTAGACGTGTAAATGAAGTAAACGCCACCCACACACAAGAGCAGCACGATTGCGTAGCCAGCGTAGACATTCTCGCGTTTAGGACGAAGCTCTTTCTTGATCTTGCCGAGGGAGACGGTCTCTGATTCAACGCTCATGGTACATGTATTTCCCTACTGAACTTTTAGAGGGTGATACCCGTTCGCTTGCGATCACTAAACTGTCCGACACCCGCGCTTTGAAGTTTTTCAAGCAGAGCATCACGTCCATTCTCCATCGACCATTCCATTTCATCATCCGTAATCGACGTCGCCACTAGAAGGTTCATTTTTCCATTCGGAAGTACTGTTCCAGTTGGAAGAGACGCTTGTGATTTTGCAATTAGGACGTTTATCGAGTCAGTTTCCCCAACCTTGATTTCCTCAACGGTCAGACCTTCGTATGTCTCCACTCGCTCTAGGATACCCGCGTCATTAAGAATCTCGGCGTTTGCTACCCACTGTAGAAACCATAATGGCCACTCCGCATTCTCTTTAGTCAGAACAAGCATTTCATAACCGTAGCCTGCCGCTCCGTCCTTCGAGGCTGCTCGCTCTTTCGCTTCGAGACGCGACGAAGTTTTAACAACTCTGCCTTGGTCGTCATGTTCGACTTCCGAGTCAGAAACGGCGACCGATGCTGGCATATCTGGATTCGTGAAACCAAAAGTTGAGTATGCCCAAACATTCTGGCCCAGCTTGGTTGCCGGAATTACGTAAAGTCCTCCACCTGGCCACACCCCGAACATGTGGCCGATTTTGAGGATGTCGTCTGGCAATTCTCCAATGTGTTCTCGGTAGTAAGCCGCGCGAGCGGAGTAAACGCGATTCCAGAATTCGTCATCAACATCTTCAAGCTCAGGATTTGGCGGATCAGTGAACATTTAATTGGCAACTTTGCTTTTCAGAGCTAACGTCTCGTATGACCGCGTCGCAGGGTTGGATTGTGGGAAGAAGCACTTTGGGTTCCAACACTTTGGACCATCCGATCGTTCTCAAAGGAATACGTCTCAGGCATGACAGAACCTACGTGAAGTTTACCGCATCAGAGAAGCGGTTTGCAAGCCGCCAGGACTTCTACCATCCAGTGGTGACAGCGTGATCATGAATGAATCAAGTGAGGCTTTGCACCGCCTTCGATGGCGTAGTCGACGCAAAACTTCGATTCTTGTTGGAGTAAAAGCGACGAATCAAGACGATATTTTCGTTTGGTCTTGCCGAGCATGGTCCAGTTAAGGTCGTACCGCCTGATTGGCACAATACTTGTTGATTCGGGCGTCGATTAAAAGTATCTGTTGTATCTGCGCTCCGATGCCATTACCAACCGATCCGCCAATTTCCACCGGCAAGATTGTCGATGACACCTGAACTGAAACTTCGCCGTTGATGGTGCATTATCATTGAGTGCTCGAGTGCCGATGCACTGACTAGCAATGTACTTCTTGCTGGCATTTTCTGTCCCTTCTAACCAAGTCGTCTAGAGTCCAGTTGAGTGCAGCCTTCTTGGCGGCGCAAGCTGAGTGAAATGCGCCCTATCAGGCGGGATTCGAGCAAATTTCAAGGAACGGAAAGGCGCGAACGTCTTTCCGCGAAGCGCGGTGGGAAAGTTTGTGCTGCTAGCGGGAAAAGCCAAAAGCAATAAAAATATATTTAGTCGTGATGCATTTTCGGTTTTGCCGTGTACTACTTAGTGAAAGGCAAATCATGACCGTACCTCCAGACACTCAACTCAGCTTGCTGCTCAGACTTCAAGACGACGGCGATCCTGAAGCATGGTCGCGTTTTGTGGGAATCTATACTCCCGCAATCTACGGTTTTCTCAGGCAAAAAGGACTGCAAGACGCTGATGCGGCAGATTTGACCCAGGATGTGATGGCGAGCGTCACCAAGTCAATGAAGTCCTTCAAGTTTCAACCAGAGCGTGGGAAATTTCGAGGATGGCTGTTTGCGGTGGTGCAAAACAAGTTGCGAAATTACTGGCGTGCTTCATCCAAGCTTCCCTCAGCCAGAGGTGATACTCAGGCAATGCAACTACTTAATGAACAACCGGACGAGCGGAATGATGCTTTGGAAATTTGGGATCGAGAGTATGAACAGCACTTGTTCGTTGCCGCCGCCGAAGCCGTCCGCCCCAAGGTGCAAGAATCTACTTGGCAAGCATTCTGGAGCACACTCGTGGAAGGCGAATCGCCCGCAGAGGTTGCGTTGCGATTAACCATGACACCCGCGGCCGTCCGACTGGCCAAAGCACGCGTTCTCGCGCGAATTAGACGCGAGATTCATCTTATCGAAGGAGAAACGTCGTGAAGATTGACAGTCAATGTGGGAAGTCGCATTTGCTTTCGAAGCTCGTTGAAGAACAGCTAACCGAGGAACATTTGACGGAGTTGGAAGCACACCTTGAGACGTGCGAAGATTGCCAGCAATCCTTGGATTCTCTGATGGATGGTGACGATCTGGCAACAAGAGTAAGGGCTCATTTGCGCAAGTCACTGAGTAATTCGGACAAGGCAATAGCTGGAATTCTGAAGCAAGTTCGAACAACAACCGCTGCTATCCTGGCAGGCAATGCACCCGAGCCTATTCGTACTGCTGATTTCGCAGTCGACTATCTACAACCATCAGATGACCCTAAGTCACTTGGACTCCTCGGACCTTACGAAATCGGAGAGGTCATCGGTAGCGGAGGAATGGGAATTGTTCTCAAAGGAAATGACACAAAGCTGAATCGAGTCGTCGCCGTCAAAGTACTAGACCCCGTTTTCGCGTCCAATCCCACTGCTCGAAAGCGATTTTTACGAGAAGCCCAGGCGGCGGCGGTTGTCTGCCACCAGAATGTAGTAACGATTTATGCGGTAGACGAGGGCCGACTTCCCTATTTGGTGATGGAATTCGTAGATGGTCCGTCGCTTCAGCAACGTCTGGATTCCGAAGGGTTTCTTCAACTACACCAGATATTGCGAATAGGGGTGCAGATCGCCTCAGGACTTGCTGCGGCTCACGCTCAAGGACTTGTGCATCGCGATGTTAAGCCAGGGAATATTTTGCTCGAAAAAGGTATCGAGCGCGTCAAGCTTACCGATTTTGGCTTGGCAAGAGCTGCGGACGATGCAACCGTGACCTGCGAGGGCACGGTTGTCGGAACACCGCAGTACATGTCGCCTGAACAAGCTCGTGGCGAATCCGTCGATCTGACCAGCGACCTATTCAGCCTGGGTAGTGTCCTTTACGAACTAGCGACGGGGCGAGCGCCATTCCGAGCTGAATCTATATTGGGTGTGATGCGAAAAATCACCGATGGCATTCCAACTCCGATTCGGGAACTCAATCCAGATATTCCAGATTGGTTTTGCTCGATCGTTGACAAACTAATCGCCAAGGACAAAAGGAATCGATTTCAGTCGGCCAACGAAGTGCACGAGATACTTGAAGCTTGCTTGAGTCACTCGCAGCAGCCAACAGCGACGACTCTTCCGCCTATTCCCAAGTTGACTGGTCCGAAACGTATCCCGATTGTTCTGAAAACCCTGGCAGGAGTTGTTGCCATGCTTACTTTTACGTCTTGCTTGTTTCTTGCCCTGGGACTTTCTGCCACGCTCTGGCCAGAAGGTTCGCAGGAGAAC
>JBCCEO010000747.1:0-4201 GCA_039030255.1 Planctomycetota bacterium
CTCGAATCATCCTGAAGTCAACAGAATCCTTGGGAAGATCTCCAGCGAGTCGGAGCTTAGTCAGCTAGACTTCGAAAAGCCACAAGAGTGCATCCAACTCCTTTTCGATGTCGTGTTCGCGCGTGCTCCGAGCCAGGAGGAATCCGATACCTTCGTGGCTCATTTAGCATCGCATTCCGATAATCCAGAATCCGCCCTGCAACAGCTGCTTTGGGCCATGCTCACTTCCGCCGAATTTCATTTCAACCATTAGCAGTCGTCTCCAGGCTACTCCCAACCACAGATACATAGTACAGATATGAGTCCCGAACCGGACAATTCGAAAGCCTACTGCGGCAGTCCAGAACATAGCGTGCATCGACGCTTGTTCCTGGAGGGTGGCTTTGCGGCCAGTGCGCTTTCGGCCGCCAGTTTTAGCGGTCTGTTTTCGGTTCCTGCCTTCGCCGAGCAGATGAATTCCAAGGCCAAGCGTTGTATTTTGCTGTGGCTGTGCGGAGCGCCGAGCCAGTTTGAAACTTGGGATCCCAAGCCCGGCAAGCGAACGAGCGGTCCATTCGGCAGCATTCCAAGTTGTCTACCTGGAGTTCACGTGAGCGAACTCATGCCGCAATGCTCGCAGATTTTGGACAAGCTCGCGATCATCCGCTCCATGAGCACCAAGCCGAGCGAACATTTTCAAGGAATCGATGCCTTGACTCGAGGTCACGAACCTCGCCCGCCATTTCAGCGACCGATTCTAGGTTCGGTTCTAGCTCAGCAGTTGGGGGCAGCTCGATTCCCCGGTTCCACAATTCGTGTTGCTAGATCCCTGCCCCGAAGGCAATGAGTTCAAAGCGTTTAAAGCCGGCAATTGGGCAGGTTGGCTGGGAGCCGAATATGGCCCAGTACGAGCCGGCGGCGAATACTCGATTCCAAACATTGGGATGCCCGAAGGAATGAGCGAGGCAGATCACAGCGATCGCGAGGCCTTGCGCAGCTTTTTAAGCAAGAAGTTTGCCAACGACAAGAAGAGTGAAGCCGCCGCGTCTTACAATGCCGCCTTCGAGCGCGTCAAAGGATTGATGAGTTGTGCGCCGCTGTTTGATATGAATCGGTTGCCTGAGGAGGACAAACAGCGCTATGGTCCCGGCGCTTTTGGGTTGCACGCGTTGCAAGCTCGGCACCTGATCGAAAATGGCTGCCCAAGTGTCATGGTCGCCAACGGCATGCCCTGGGATTGTCATGTTTTTAACCACGAGATTCATCAAATGCTTGTGCCGGAACTTGACAATGTGATCTATCAACTGATTACTGATTTGGAGGAGCGCGGTCTACTGGATAGTACCCTGGTGGTCATGATGGGCGAGTTTGGGAGGACTCCTTTCCTGAATGCGGCTCGCGGTCGCGATCACTATCCGACGGCTTGGTCGATGGCCTTAGCGGGGTGCGGAATCAAGCCTGGAGTCGTGCACGGAGCGACAGACGAAGAGGGAATTGAAGTCGCGGACGGCAAGGTGGATCAAAAGCGCCTCTTCGCAACTATCTTTTCTGCATTGGGAATCGATCCCCACGCAGAGTACGAGTTGCCGGAGAGTTTCCCGAGCTTCCAACGTGTCGAGGAAGATGCAGCTCCGATACAGGAGGTGTTGGCCTAATGAACCTTCCAACTACCAACGAATCCAAGAACTTGAAGCTTGCAACCGAAAAAGCAAATCGCTTCATGCTTCCCATGGCCGCCCTCGGGCTAGCTATTGGTCAGGAATCCCAGACGCTCTACGCTGCTTGCATGGACGGCGTTTATTCGATTGATTCCAAAAGCAAAGATTATCAAAAACTATACGAACACGGCAGCTATGCCTCCAGCGTCGTTTATTTCCCGGAGCTGAATCAAATTGTTTCGGCTGGCTACGACGGCATTTTGAAGTGGTACGACCTCGAATCGCAGAGTGTGATTCGTGAGATTAAAGCACACTCGTTTTGGTCCTGGGATTTGGCACGCGCCGCAGATTCTCCCGTTTTTGCCTCTGTCTCTGGCCAGTACCTAGCAGGCGGTTATCGCTACGAGCCTCGACCCGCCGACGAGCCCTGCGTTAAAGTCTACAACGCGGAATCGGGTGAAACAGTAGCCGAAATGGAGTACCTTCCGCCGGTGCAGTCCGTAGCTCTGAATGCTGCGGGTGATCGCATTGCCGCAGGCAACTTGATGGGCGATGTGGGGCTTTGGGACGCCTCTGGAAAACTCCTCGGCTCCGCCAGTTCGCAAGACTTTACGGCCTTTGGGCACATCAAGAGTCATTGCCAGGTCGGCGGGATTTATGCTGCGGCCTTCGATCCACGCAACGACGAAGTACTTGTCGCTGGCATGGGCCCGATGCGTGATCCAATGGCTGGCAACGGCAAGCAGCGTTGGCATCGCTATCTGCTGGATGGTGAAACGCTAAAACGCTCGGCGGCTTCGAACGACAAACAAGTCGGTGAGGGCTTGATGGAGACATTGGCCTTTCATCCGAGCGGCAAATTTTTTGTGATGGCCGGACGGCTTCGAGGTGGGAATTGGGATGTCGGCTTCTTTGATTCCAACTCGGGCGATCTCATCCATTCACTAAAACGCAGTCGCAGGATTACTCACGCGGAGTTCTCGGCGGACGGTTCGCAAGTCTTGCTAGCCGAGGCGGGCAAGCAGGTCAAAGACGCCAATAATGAGTTCGGAATGCTCGAAAGCTATTCCATTCAGTTTGAGGGCGATGCTTAGGTATTCTGACGCATCGGAGTGATTCGCTCACCACTGGCCACTTCGCGCTTTTTCGAATTCTGCTTCGTAGGCCGCGATCCATTCTTCGACCTTTTTCGGTTGGCAAATGGAGCATGCTTTTCTCGCCCCTTTGCCGACCAAGCCTACTTTGGCTGGTTCGCCACAACGAGAACAGGTGAGGCCCCATTCGATGATTCTTTTTTCGAACCACTCGCAGTTTGTCTTCGGCAAGGAGGCTTTGAGTTTCGGATACTCCTGCCAGGGGTAAAGCCCGTTGATCAAGAGCTTCTTCAACTTTTTCAAGTGCGAAAGGGGTTCGAGGGAACTGTCTTTCGATAGAACGAACAACCACAAGTATTCGAGTTTCTTAAGCGCAGCTAAGGGCTGAAGCGTATCCATCGCCAGTTGTCCCGACAGCATTCCTCCCGTTTCGATTTTCAATTCCTGCAAGTTTGTCAGTTTTGAAATGGGACTCAAATCTCGAACTTGACGGAGATTCTGGATTTCGAGTCCACGTAGTTTCTTGAGTCTTGTCAAAAATTCTATGGAGCTCGGCTGTCGCAAGCTGTCTAGAATCAAGCACTTCAGATTTGAAAGGCTACCCAGCGGCGACAAAACTTCGAAGCCTTTGCTGCAAAACTGAATGCACAGTAATTCCAGCTGTTGTAGCTGCGCGAGGATTGGTAGCACATCGGTCTTGATGCTCGCAACTTTCAGCTTTTTTAGCTTCCGAAGTTCCAACAGGCTTTCTACGCTCTTGGTGCTGTCGTTAATGGAAAGGATCGCAATATCGCGATCCACTGCCGACACATCCGGGCAGCACTCTACATCGCCAAAGAAGTGATTGGCAGTGAAGAGGTCTTGGATGTATTTGTTCGCCATTGACGATCCAGCATCAGCTCGAAAGGACGGCCTCGTGAAGCGCCTCGTCCTCGTCTACCTTATAGATCGATGTGCAATCAATATAAGCGACCGGGGCAAGCATTTCTTACTCGGCTATCAGTGGCCTTTTATGTGCCTTTGATTTCCTCGCGGCGTTGTTCCGTGAGCGGGCGCTTGAACACGGCAACGATAAAGCGTGTTCCCCCGGAGTGTCTGTTTGTATCAAACACATTCACTAATTCCCATCCGTCCCAGCCCAGTCGATTGAGTTCATTTCGAAAATAGGCCGAATTGAACAACCCGCCTTGGTTGAACATCGCTTGTGAAAAGTCGAATTGAAGTGTTTGATATTCCCAACCACGTATGGGGTACCCTCAACTCAGATGAACAACGCATGCTGGATACCATCCGTGACAGAGTTAGAAACAATAGGAATCATAATCAGAATGATGACCGTAATCTTCCAAATCAATATGGTACTCGTCAGGATAATGATCAAGAAGAGCAACGTGATGCAAATGAACCGTCCACTACTCAAACAAATTCCAACAGATCCAATGCCAATATCGATACCAACAACCTTGCCAG
>JBCCEO010000748.1:0-4196 GCA_039030255.1 Planctomycetota bacterium
AGGTTATCGTTAAGGACAGCCAGTCCAATCCAAACAGGGCCGCTGAAGTCGCTAAAGAACTCATCCAAAGACGGAAACAATCCTACGTTTGCCAACTCAACCGACCGCACACCTTGAAAGTCTGCCCCGCAGCCACCGTCACACAAGGCATCAACCCTTATTCCAACAGCTGGGTCCCGTTCGATCCTTTCAGCAGTAAGTATCACTTCCAGACGAATGACTTCGTTGCCTTCAAGATGAGATCGATCAAGTGCAACCACCGCCTGATCGCCTGGAGAAACAAACGTGTTTTCTTGCTCACCCGATGCTCTATTCTTGACTTGAGCAAATACAGTTGCCGCAGCCAACATCAGCACAGCTGCGGCACCGGCGATCACGTGCTTGCCCTGCATTGCACTGCCTCCTTTTCGGACTCCAAACCTGAAGCTGCGTTCGTTAAATAAGGTTTCGGCCGCGCTCAAACAAGGTTCACCTAGAATGCGTGGATGAGCTTTGCTCCGACTAAGCAGCTACAACCTCCACTCGACCGACTACGAATTCGTCGCCGGATACATTAGATTCGTCAAGCGCGACAGCAATTATCTGTACATCCAATTCATCGACAACTGGAGTTTGTCTAAGGTTCAGATTCACTAGGGTTTCCGTTAGGTCGACCAATGCACTAGGCTTCATGCCCTCCATATCAACGAAGTTCGACATTGCCCTGAGGCTGAAGAGGCTAAGCTCCGCCACAAAGTGCGGATCCTCCTTTGGCACCTCTGGACTCAGATATGGGCAATTCAAAAAAATCCTAATCTCGTAGTTTTCTGCGTCTTCCGGGATGTCAATTTCCGAGAGACGTGCAACTACACGTCGTTCAATTGTACCGTCCAGAACAGACTGCTTGTCAAAAAAGTCATCCGGCAACAGTACACGTGGTTCCGCATCCAAAGCAATGCTTGTTGGAATATTCAATACCGAAGGGATTGCGTTTGCGGTAAAGATCGCCTCTGTTTCAAAGATGGGAGACAAGTCTGTGGACGTAGCTCCAGCGGCGATTGCTCCTCCCAAGTTCAACAGATCGTCGTAATCGTATCCAAGGGCCCGACTATCAACTAGGTCGGAAGCTCGAACATCTGAGACAAACTGTCCAGAAACGTCTACGAACATATCGTCAAACGTTTCAGAAAGCCATTCGTCGTCACCAGGGTTGGCGAAGTTCAACGACCACTTGGCCCAGATCCTATCAACATTGCAATGATGCACCCAAAAAATGGGATCAAGCGGAGAGAGAAACCGCCCCATATGACCGCCTATTGCCACGTGTACTGACCCATGTGGACCGTTGTCCAAACGACTGGAAAACACGTCAAACAAACGTTGATTTTCAATTCGACTTATATCAACGCTACTCGATGACAGCGTGTCGTCTGCGCCTATACGTCTCTGCGAAAACGGGCTCGTTTGGGGATCCGGGTCATTCCAAGTCTCAGTATCAAGTGGATTTCCCGCTCCAAAGAATGCGCTGGGAATTTGCGGATTGTTCGACCAATCCCAGTACGGAAGTGCCCAATCTGGCTCGCCAGTTACATCCCTGACAATGTCCTCAAAAGCAAGTGTATATTGCCTGTGCCAAGTCAAAAAGTGACCCGGTTGCCGATGGCAATGGTCGAGATGTATCTGTGCCTGTCCAATCCAGCTCCGCTCATCGGTGTCAGGTAGCTCATGCATTTTGGTAACTGCTTCACGAAAAACCTCAAGAATCGGATCGTCAGCCGGCATCGCATTGATATTGCGTCTGACTCGAACACCCTGTGCATTTGCTGGGCCACTAGCAAAAGTTTGAATTGCACCGGCAGAAACGCCAGCAGCGGCAAGTTTGATAAAGTTTCTCTTCGAAATCATGCTTTCAACTCCTTTTGGAAACGAGCCTCAAAGATATGAGGATCCGAGTTCTCTTAGTTATTGCGATATTGGGACATATACAGAGGCGACGGCTTCTGTTGGGCTAACACCGGATTTGAATCTTCCCAAAATGGCGTTCTTCAACTCAGGCGGTTGCTCCGACTCAAACCAGAAGTTGTAAGCCGTACCCCACCTTATTGCATTAGCTCGTTCATTGACCGCAAATCCCTCAGTATTCCAAGAGATCGATTCAGAAGAAATGTTTGCGAGCCAGGGTTCCTCTGACCAAATCTCACCATGAGCCCTTGGAAAATAGAAGCCAACGGACGTTTGGTCGATCGAAGAAGTATCGAAAGAGAGAGCAAGCGAACCGATAGCCGTATCACTATTCATATTAAACACCACATAGTCATACCGAAATCTAGTTTCAGACAACTCGGTAACCTTTGAGCCAACCATGATGGTTGAACTATAGCCATCGAGCTCATTGAGCGAAATTTCCTGTAAAGTGCTCGGATCACCCGACCATTCCGAAATCGCGGGCAGTCCATGACGAGTTGGCGACTGATTTGTAAATCTCCAAAATCCCGCAGAGTTGTCGGCTGAGAAAACTCTATAAGAAACATTGTTTCTCGAGTTTCCTGCGCTGGCATCGTCATCCGAAATATAAATAGATTCCAAAAAAAACTCGCGCGTCGCGTAATCAGACAGTACGCTTTCATCTAAATACAAAATTCGCTCAAGATCGCTACTGTCAGGATAATCCGATAGGTCTTGCGCTGAGTCTCCGTCAAAATATCCACTGCTGGAATTAATCTTACTTCGAGGCCCTAGGTACTGAGGATCTGCATTAAGAAAAGCTCCGTAGAGATCCGAGCAACCGGGATTTAGTGTCGAACCTCCAATAGGCTCAGAACAAATGAAACTCTTGCCGTCAAATGTAGGGCAATCGTCAGCATTTACAGCGAAGAACCCATGTTTCACCCAAGACTGAGCGATTTGAATGATCCTGCCCTCGGCTTCTTTGTAAAGGTTAAGAGCAATCACGGGATGATTATTGTCCGGCAAGCGATGCCAAGAAATCTTGGTGTCGCCGACGTTGCATGAGTCGGTTGAAGCGGAAAGACCTAAGCTGCCGTCACCCGATCGGTCCCATTCTACTAAGTTGTCAACTGCTCCCACAATGACATCCGGACCTGTTGACTGCGCGATCCCAACCGAAGGGTTCATTGTGGCAAAAAACACCGGAACTAGGTTGAATAATGACGGCCGCATAACTTATTTCCTCTTGGTTTGTGTTGTTAAGAAACTTCAATCACACCACTTCAACAATTTGCATCATTCCGGCGTCTTCATGGGAAAGAATATGGCAATGAAATACGAATTTTCCTCGAAAGTTCTTGAAGTGAGTAAGGAAAGTCACCGATCCTGGATTATCGTCCACGCGAGGTGGAATGGAGATTGTGTCCTGCCAACGCCTTAGCGGACTGTCGCTTGTTAACTTTCCGTTGATGTGGGTTACAAAAAAGGGATTCACGTGAATGTGAAATGGGTGTGGGCTTACATCAAAGTTTCGGATTGTCCATTCTTCAACGGATCCGAGCCTAACAGTATGCTTCACGGCCCCGTCAAACGCTACGCCATCGATAACAAAACGGCCCATCAGATCGCTGAAATCAAGTGTTCTCGAGGTAATATTCTCATGAAATGGAATATCAATTCCCGGCCCAGGCAGCGCATCTTCTTCGGACCATTCATGGTTCACAGGCTCACCGTCGATTTCGACGGTGATGTCCACCGGCATTAGTGTTGAGAGCCCGTCTTGTTTGTGTGGCGTCACAAGTTCTGCCGGTTGGGCACTAAGCTTGAGCGACTGACTTTTTGCATTCGATTTTGCTCGGACAAGTAAGTCAACTCTATTGCCAGGTGCTAGTCCAGCTGGGTTCATCCAAGGAACCGCGGTTGTTTTGGAATCGACCTTAATCCGATTATGTAGAGTGTATCCATCGAAGGCAATTTGCCAGATTTCTAGATCACCTTCATCTACCTGTATATTTGCGAAGGCATCGCGGGTTGGCCTGGAGTTGATAATTCTCCACCGTTGTACTTCGCCAGGTCGCAACCTGACTGTCGGTCGCAACTCGCCGCCTCCATCCTCCATCACGAGCACAGCACCGCGAGTCGTGAACATAAAGATTTGTTCTTTGGCATTGGATATATAGCCGGGCATCAAACCTGGGGGGTCCGCGACTATTAGGGGGCCGATAAGTCCATTAGCAACTTGCTGAGCTGTCGCACCGTGTTTGTGTGCG
>JBCCEO010000749.1:0-4192 GCA_039030255.1 Planctomycetota bacterium
AGAATTATTGGGCGGGATGCTCGTAAAACATGTTGCCCAGCAGTCGTATACAGGGCATGTCTTCCTGCAAATCCGATCAGCCTTCTGGCGCTAAGAAGTCCTGCGTGTCCAGCTGCGGCCATAGGAACACCTGCAGCACCGAATGCGGCAAAGGTAGCAGCGCCCTCAATGGTGGGGCCACCATAGGTGTTTGGGTTGGTATTGAAGAGTTGAGCGGTAGAGGTGATGGCGGTGTACTCAGCTGCTCCGATTCCCGCGCTTGCAAGCACACGAGCGCCGAGACCGAGGCCCTGAACGCCGCGGAGAGCCCAGCCTCCTAGCACCAAAGAAGCAGCAGATGCCGTTGCTACCCCGTAAGTCCCCCGATCACTCAAATACGCTAGCGACTCATCGGGAACCATCATTCGCAGGCCTTCGCCCCAGAAGTAATTCCAACCACCTCCGCCAAACCACGGGCCGTATATTTGCACTCGCTGATCGTAGTCCAACGAATACGTTCGGTTTCGCATACCTTCAGCAAATCGGCCCTGTTCTCTGCGTAGGTCGTCAGAGATCCCGAACGAAAGTTGCGGATTGCCGTGAGCAAATTCATAAGGATGCGGATTTCCGCCGGGTGAAATGACACTCTCGGTGACGTAGCGTCCAGTACCAGCGTCATAAAGCCTGCCCGGCATTGGATACAAACCAAGGGACTCGTTTAGGACCGAGTTCTTCCAAATCACGGGATTGATATCGAATGACTCACGATCCAGATCCCCCGTTGTGTTGACAAGTTGGCCGTAGCTATTGAACGAACGGTGCGCAACACCCTCAGTTGATCTTAAGGTTCGCGCTACGCCAGCAAGGTCTCTGTAGTACCAGACTGTTGGGTTGACGATGAATCCAACTCGGGATCGGCTGTTCACCGCCAAAACCTGTCCTCCATTTCCAATAAAGTACCTCTGAGCATCGTAGGCTATTCCCAGGCTCTCTTCGTCGCGCAATCTAACATCAATAGTCCTGGAATTTCCGTCGTAGACGTGCTGGTCGGAAATGGACTCCGTTGTTCCATTGAGCCGATCATGTTGATCCTCGTTCGTAAAGACATGCCTCCCGAGGCCATCGAAACCAAAGGATACTTCGTTTACAGTGTCGCCAGTACGGTCCAGCTGCGTAGCCAATTCCAGTTGGTTGCGGTGATCCCAACTATAAGTCTCTTTCACGACGCTCGGGGTCAACTGAATTGCATCGAAGATGAGCGCTTTGTTTCCAACATCCTCACCCTTGGGTATTCCAACGTCGACTTGGATGTCGCCCGAGTTGGTAATCTCAAGTGTAGCAATTAGTTCCCAGCGTCGGCCGGCAGCATCTGGAGGATAGGAAGGTGCCAGAGTAAAGTCAGCCGTTCCAGTCTCGGAAAGATAGGGTGCGTGAATCCGGTACTCCGCAATGGCCCCATCGGTGCGAGGTTCCCAAGTAGACCAAAGGTCGTAGGTGCCTGGCGCGATATCAAGGAATTTGGCACTGGCGATTCGACCTCGACCAGTATTGAAGGACTGATCTCCATGAGCTCCTGGTTCCGTAGAATCGGGGTCATGCAGGGTAATCTCTGTTCGAGGAAGAGAAGTGCTGTTGTCAACGGTAATGGTATGCGGAATCGATTCTGGCTCGAAGGTGCGCTCTACCAAATTACCTTCTAAGTCATAGCGATAGGCAAATCGCTCGTCTTTCAATAGACGCTCGCCAGCACCAATTGTCGAGGTTTGACGATTGCCATTTCCATCTTGGCCTGCAAGCTGCGTATAGACGATGGGCGACTCGGAATTAGCTCTTTGCCCTAGGGACTCAAGCTCGCCAGAATCAGTGTAAGAAAATGCCACAAATTCAGTGGTTAAATGGCTACGCTTAGTTGCCCCCAGTGTTCGCTCACTTTCCGTCAATAGTCCGCGCAAATCATATTTGTTGGAGTAAGTGGCGAGCTCCTTGCCCAAAGCAGTTCGGTGCTCGATGTGAGCTGGTCGCCCATCTGGATCAAAGCCAGACTGATTCTGAACGGAATTGTAGAGTCGTGAAGTACTCAGTAATTCAAGAACGTCATCATTGTCGATGTCTTCAAGGTAGTTGATGGAGGCCACAGCATGATCAACATTAAATGTGTAGTCTGCGCGTTTGTCGCCCTGAGTCACACTGACGATTCGTCCCAAGTTGTCTACCGTGTTCGTTCTGGTAAACCCCCAGTCTCCTAGGCCACCGGGACTGGGCAACATGAATACGGTTGATTCCACCGGGCCTTCAGGATGAGGTGACCGCGAAAACGTCGGTTCCGCAAGGTTGACACCAGAGAAAGTACCTGAGAATGACTCCTGCGAAATGAGTCCCAAAGAATGGTATTCGCTGTAGTCAATTGTGCTCGTTGAGCCAGCCCGGATTCCGCCTGTCCACTGATCATCAACACGCTCCAGGGTACCGTCCGAGTAGTATTCCTGAGTCAAAGTATTTACAGCCACTCCGTTTTCTCGGGTTGTTATCGTCCTAGTCTGCTGGTTGGTTGAGGTGATGGCTTCCGTAATGATATCGTTTCGATTCGTGAAGCTGGTGGTGCGGACGTTCGGGTAAGCCCAAGAGCGAGTGACTGCTTCTGTTACCGCTTCGTCATCGTTATTCAGATGAGTCGCAACTGTTGTCGACTCTTTGGTTCGTCTTCCAAGGCCGTCATACTCCCAGACGATAGGCGGCGAACTATTGTTCGCCGCTCCTTGTTGTTTGACGTGTTGTTGGAAGAGCTGATTTCCCGAGCTGTCAAACTTGCCCTCAACAGAGCTAACTCGGGTGTCACCACGTGAGTTTTGAGTCAGCTCCAAGCCGCCTGAACCCGTGCCTTGGTAATCGTAGGTGAGTGAGGTTTGGTTTCCGATTGCATCGAAAGATCGTACTATGTTCCCGGCCTCGTCGATCACATTCCGCGTGAGGACGCGAAAGCCCGGATTAATCAGGTTATGTTGTGTTCCTATCGAAGTAAGCGCATCTCTCTCTGTCAGTCGGTCGAGGGTTAAGACCGCTTCCCCCGTGCTGTTTTGAACAACACGCCGAATGCGAGTATCCTCGTAGGCAAGACTGACTCTTGGTGGAGTGTTGGGGGACAAATTACCTGTGCTAATTTCGCCAAAGGGCCCTTGGGAAAGCCGAGTTGTGGTAGCCATCAACTCTAAGTTTGATAGGTAGTCGTAGGTCGATACTTGAATGCCAGCATCTCTGCCAGGATCATTCGAGTTGTACTCTGCACTCGTACCGGCAAAGGGCTGCTGGGCGATGATCGTTTTTCCGACAGCGTCCTGCTTAGTCTTAGACCCACGAAGCTTGAGGTCGTCCCCCGATAGAGCCGCTGGTACTCCTTGGTAGGCAATTACGGACCAGTATTGGTCATCAAAGTAGTCAAAGTAATCGACTGAAAAGGGGGTGGCACCACCAAAAGGTCCGGAAAACTCGAAGCGCGTTTTCTTTCGAAGGCGATGGAGGGCATCATGTTCGAAATCAGTCTGCTTGCGCGCGGCTCCATCGTTGGCGACGAATTCTGTACGAGTCAATCGGCCAGCCGCATCATAGTAGTTATTAGTCCGTCCTTGCGAATTCGCGTTTCCGTCATACTGATGCAGCGCTACGACAACTCTTCCCTGCGAATCGAAAAACTGTTTCTCTGAGATACCATCTGTGGTCGTTTTTAGCGAAGGACGATTGATGAAACTGGTGTTGTCACGCACTAGACGTTCGAAATCCGTAGTAACAGTTAGGTTGTCGCCAGCATCTAAAGTCTGCTGGATGACGCGACCTTGTTCATCGTATTGAAACGAATTGGTGAATTGCTGGTCGGCCTCACCAGTTGCAACGCGTGTTTCAACACTTTCGACTACATTCCCGAGAGGATTGGTTTCAAAAACGAACTGCGGTTTGTAGTCTGCCGAGGCCGCATTGTAGAACGCCGCCGCCAGGAGATAGGACCTACGTTCGAATCCGAGTTCGTCATACTCCACGCGAGTAGATGGCAGTTGCCCGGTTTGGTTCGTAGCGGAGCTATCAGCTAACGATGAGGTTCTGACGATCAATCCGCGCTGGTCAAAGCCAACAAGCGTTGTTACGTCGCCGCGAGACCAGACGGGGGAAGTGTGACTATTGGAAGTTGAACCAAAATTCTTGGATTGGCGACTTATGGTTGGTG
>JBCCEO010000750.1:0-4189 GCA_039030255.1 Planctomycetota bacterium
TCAGCGCCACCGTCGATCCAGCGGCTGATCAGTTCAACCTCTTCGGGCGTCAAGGGCTTGCCCTCGGGCGGCATGCGCTCGAATTCATCCTCGGAGGTAATGCGCCGCAGAATTTCACTTTTGTCAGCGTGCCCAGGAACGATCGGAATCTCTCCCGTCTCTGCTGCTACTAACAAAGTTTCACGCTGGTCGAATCGTACTCCACCTTCTTGTTGGTCGGGACCGTGGCAGGCGTAGCAACGTCGTGTTAAGACGGTCTGAATGTCGTTTGCAAAGTCAACTTCTTGGGCGACACATTTTTGGTGGTCAATGGCGGTCAAGGTCAAAGCCAAGGCAAACGCAACTTGGCTATTGAGCAGACATGCCTGGAGTAAACTCCGTTTGCGATCTGTACGTTGCATAGAATCCGAAGCCCAACTTAGAGGTAAGGCGGAAAAAGATGACGGGGAAAGGGGGTTGAAAGGGATTTCATCACGATCTGATCGTAGGGAGAATCTCTGCGCTCAGCCATGAAAAGCCGCGTTTTGTTCCTAGAATATTTTGTCAGGGTTGTTGGCGGTGACGGGCAATACCTGTGGGATACCTATTTTAGACTAATCGAAGCCAAAAAGAGTATCGTACGACTGACTTTTGATCGTCTACAAGCCAAGGTCAAAAAAGCCAAAAGTACCGCTATTGGCCACTTGTCGAAGTATTTCGGGGGCGACGAATCGAAATTTCTTGATAACCTACCTGCCAGTTGTCCTCGGATTTTGCAAATGCCCGGATACAGTATTTTCCATTCGCCAAGTCTGCAGGGATTTGCAGCGACAAGGAAAACGGTCCTGGAGAACAGTCTAGGGATTTGGTAAGCAAGATTCGGTCGTTGGCCCGGTTGTAGCGTTCTTGAAGGCCTTTTCTGCCTTCAGCGGTTTGACTGCCTGTCGGAATTTCGCTTAGTTCTGACCGAACCTTCTCGCGAATATAGGCGAGTTCCACACTGAGTTTGCCCTTCAATTCACAAGTGCCTTGAATAGATAGTTCCTCGCCGGGTTTCGATTTTGCAGGTAACTCCAACTCCATGGTCTTGGGGTAGCGAATTCGTAGCATAGGATCGCCCAGCAAATGCATTTGCCAGACATGCTCCATCCGTTCGGCGCGTAGATCGTAGTCCTTGGGGCTCATTGCCGAAGCAATGGCAGAAATCATTTTGATTTGCGGGTTCTTTATTGCTTCCGCTTTCTCTAATTCTGGTGCAAGTAAACGCCTTTTCGAAAGCTGGACAACTTCCCCCAAAGTTGGAAGCTGTTTCACATAAAAATTATCTAGCATTCCGTCGGCCAGCATGGCGAGCCCATAAGGTCCAGAAACGCGTGAGGCAGCAATTGAAGCTATAGGACCATCATCCTGCAGGATCAGTCGTTCAGCTAACGAGTCTAATGTGGCATCGAATGCACCGGTGTAGCAGGCGAGAAAGACTGCGATAGGCGAATGCTTGCAGCGCACGGCAGGCAGGTCGTTTTCAGTGAAAATAGGGTATAGCTGCCCTTGCTTGGTGCGGAGATAATCCAAAGTGCGAACGTGGCCATGCCCGATGTAGACCCAAAATAAACCACCTTGATTCATGCGGGCCGTCGTGACTTCACTGAACTTCTCAGGGTCTGGGCAATAGTGACTATTAGTAGTCGCTTGGGTCATTGTCATTTCAGACCAGCCCGGGACTCGGTCCGCGAGGAAGCGTCTCGTAGTCATTTCAATGACCGAATCGGCCAACGCTCCGAACCCACCCACACCCGCAACTACATGGATATCACGCCGCCAGAGATCGAAGCTTTCTTGGGTTTCATATTTCATCACGCGGGCAAAATACTTTTCAAGTTCCTGTCGACTGTCGGCAGGAATGCGCGCGATGGCAACATCGGGAAGTTCATCGCCATCGAAGTCGGCGTAGGGGTTATCCGTTGCAATCAACTTGTCGCCCCCGAAATGGACAAGAGCTTTACTCTCTCGATAGTGAGTTCCGATGCTGTTGGGTGATCTTGGATCGACGTCGCCTGCGAGCACGATGTAGCGCAACGTGTCCTTATGCCGCTGATAAGTCTCCTGTAGTTTCGCCAAATTCGTCGCTGCATCGTGCACCGAGTCTAACTCTAGTATCTTGTGCCCTTGGCTTTCACGATACTCTTTCCAGGGCTGAACGGCCTCGGACCATGTTGCAGGTCTCAACAGGATCGTGTCTATCGCAGGCGCAGTTTGGCTCGGCAAAATGCCTAGCGTAAGTGCTGCCAAGAAACAAATGTATTTGGAATAGGATGCCATCTAAGAATCTCATTTGAACTGCCTGCAACTGTTTTATTGCAGAATATCCGGCCAACGCCACATTGCAGGATATATCTTGAGGCAAACTCGGGGCAAGCACAAAAGTAGCGACTTCCGCGCGAAGAGTTTCAAGAACAGCTTGGACATAGCCGCAAACCGTGCACAGCAGTCAACGCTCAATGCGGCGAAAGATCAACAGCCTAGAGGCCAATTCCGTCGGGCGTGCTCCAATAGCCGCCTCGCTGGTGATCGCATTGGACTGGCTTTCCATGGGCTTTATCTTCAACAGCGCCTGCATGAAAGACAGTTTGGCCGCCTACAAGTGTGCGAATAATACTGCACGGCAATGTTTCTCCGTCCCAAGGACTCCATTGGCTTTTCGTGAATTGACGCTCATTGACGATTTTATGTTCGCGATGCAGGTCTACTAACACAAGATCCGCATCATACCCAACCTCGATTCGTCCTTTGCCTACCATTCCCCAGACTCGCGCTGGCGCATCGGCCATCCAAGACGCAATGTTTTGCAAAGTGCATTTGCCTCGGTGGACTTGGCGAAGCATCAGACCGAGACTGTTTTCGACCGCCGGAAGGCCGCTTGGCGTGTCTGGATAATTGCCCTCCTTCTCCGTTATCGTATGCGGGGCATGGTCGGTGGCAATCACCTGGATATGGTTCTCGAGGAGAGCGTCCCAGATCTTAACCGTATCCACTGGGAACTTGACGCTTGGGTTCATCTGAACACGGCTGCCCAGGCGATCGTAGTCTTTCGTTGAGAATAGCAGGTGATGTGGGCAAGCCTCCGCGGTGATCCAAGGGCGAGCGTCTTCAATGTATGGGATTTCGGCTGCCGTGCTGACGTGCAGCACATGAAAGCGATGTTGGTGCCGAGTGGCTAAATCAATGGATCGCTGGGTGGCAATCAAAGCCGCCGCGTGATTTCGAATTCTCGAGTGATCATGGATCGCAAGCGGCCCCTTCTTTTCCAGTCGTCTCTGATTTTCACAGACCGTGGTTTCGTCTTCGCAATGAGCGCAAATCGGCAGGGTTGTTTCGGCAAAAATCCGCTCCAGTGCATCTTGATTATCTACGAGCAAATTACCAGTACTCGAACCGATAAAGATTTTGATACCAGGTGCGAAATCGCAAGCCTTGAGCTCTTCGACGTTGTCGGGCGTCGCCCCAATGTAGAACCCGTAGTTGACCCGGCTAACTTGGCTCGCGCGATCGTATTTCCATTGAAGGTGTTTTCGATCTACGGCTGGGGGCTTCGTGTTGGGCATCTCAAGAAAAGTGGTGATGCCGCCGGCCGCACATCCTATGCTGCCCGTTTCGATGTCTTCTTTGTTAGTAAATCCAGGCTCACGAAAGTGGACTTGGTCATCGATCACTCCTGGCAGCAATGTCAGGCCTTCGGCTTCAATGGTATCGTCGGCCGAGCTATTGGTGGCCGCATCAATGGCCAGGATCTTTCCGTCCTCTAAGAGAACATTGGTTTCAGCAGTCTGATCGAGAAACACGACTTGAGCGCCGCGAATCAGGGTGGTTTTCGACATGAGATAAGTTCCGTGGGATCTCGCAGTCCAGGTGCGAGAGGTGGGCTTGTGGTAAATTGAGGCGGGTGACGAGTGTTGGTTGGCTCAAATCCACTAGTTGGATTGACGGATCTCGAATTGACGGATCTCGAATTGACGGATCTTTAGGCAGCTGACCTGGGACATGGATTCCAACCAATGCTCACTTTCTAGTCTGTTCAGACGCGACGATAAGCTTTTTTTTCTTTTCCGCAAGGAGAACCAACATGGATTCTTACGCATGGCGCATCGTAGCGTTGCTTTTTTTGTTTGTCATTTTTTGCGGAAGCAGTTCGGCAAACCGGACAAGGGCTCAA
>JBCCEO010000751.1:0-4173 GCA_039030255.1 Planctomycetota bacterium
CATCTTTCCGCCTGACGACCGCAGCTGCAGAGCCCTCCCAATGGCGTACCCAGATTCTTCGAGTAGCAATGGATAGCTTGGTACTTTGTTGACATCCCAAATTGCTCCCTGCAAAATCGCCCCGCGACCGGTGCGCCAAAAATACTGTCCACTCAGAAGCGAGCTGCGACAAGGCGTACAGGATGGTGCGTTCACGTAGGCTTGAGTAAACAGCACGCCATCGGCGGCCAAACGATCAAAGTTGGGAGTGCTGACAATGTCGCTCGGTCCGCCCGGCTCAAGCTTGGCATAAGCACTTGCGTAGCGTCCCCAATCATCGGCAAAAGCAAAGACGATGTTCGGACGATCATCTGCGTAAAGCAATGAAGCTTGGCAGATAAGCACTGTGACGCACAGAACAATACGTTGCCAAGGATTTGTTCGGATTTCTAGCATCGCTGCGGGCCTCAAGTTCGAGAGGAGAGGTTTTGCGCTGAATTGCGGACTGTGAATTGTAGTCGGAATAGTCCTTCTTTGCTGAAGAACCTGGAAGCAGCTCCCCTCGTAATTAGGGTTAAACACACCGAGCTTTCGCGCACAGGCAAATGCCTACATCAGCCGCCTGTCGCCAGCCTGCGGTTTCCCCGATAACGCAGAACTCCTGGTGGCGGCGGAGTTGAATAGCCACAAGAAAGCACGAAAAAACACAAAAAGATTGTAATGAAATTTTGAGAATTGCTTGCCAAAGCACCTGAGTCTTACAGCCATGGCGATACTCGCTTGCGCGCTTGCGCGTCGTGCTGGTAATGTTAGCGCCAGCGGCTAACGCCGGTGCCTTCTTCGACAGAGCCGATGGTCCAGCTCTTCAAGCCCATGGATTGAGCGATGTCGGTAACCGTTTTTGCATAAAACGGACTGACGACAAAAGCGAGCCCCAATCCCATGTTGAACACGCGCAGCATTTCTTCGGGTGGCACATCGCCTTGCTTTTGAAGCCATGGGAAGCAGGCTGGTATCTCCCAAGAATCTTTTTCGAAGACCAAGTCGACTTTGCCTTTCAGCAATCGCTGAGTGTTCTCTAGCAGCCCGCCACCGGTGATGTGCGAAATCCCATGCACTACGTTTTTGACTTTGTAGTGCCCCAAGACTTCACGCGTCAGCTTGGCGTAGATAATGGTCGGCTCAAGCAATAGATCGGCAACGCTTTGACCCAAACCCTCAATCGTATCATCAATCTTCAAGCCAGCTTTTTCGAACACTACCTTACGTGCGAGGCTATATCCATTGGAATGAAAACCTGAAGACTGGATTCCTATAATTGTGTCGCCGGGTGCTATTTGGTCGCCGGAAATGAGATTCTTTTTCTCCACAACCCCTACGCAGAATCCGGCGAGATCGTAGTCGTCGCCTTGATAGAGATCGGGCATGATGGCGGTTTCACCACCGAGCAGTGAGCTGTCGGCCAGCACGCAGCCTTGGCTTATTCCTTCGACGATGGCTTCCAGCAGGGGAGGGTTGTCGCGACTCATCGCCACATAGTCGAGAAAGAAAAGTGGTTCCGCGCCGCAGCAGAGAATATCGTTGACGCACATGGCAACCAGATCGATGCCAACCGTATCATGCTTGCCGGCCAATTGCGCCACTTTGAGCTTGGTTCCCACGCCGTCGGTTCCTGAGACCAAAACTGGCTCTTCGTACTTGCGTGAAAAAAGGGCACAGTTGAAGTCGAGCTGGAACAACCCCGCGAAGCCACCGTCATTTTTCATCACACGGGGACTAAAGGTGCGGTGCATCAAGCGAGGTAGCCGCTGCATGGCCTTCTCGTACTTTTCTAGATCAACACCACTGTCCTTATAGGTAACTGGGCTCATGAATGGCCATTTCTCAGCATTGGGTCGTCAGGAAGCGAAATTGCGGACACAATTATGACGGCTTCTTCCACAACTGCCACTCCTGCTTTGCTTCGCCCAGTGATCCGCGCGAGGAAAGGGTCGTTTTCTCCCAACCATGGCTTCTGTTCGTAGCGTTTACGTCCACGTTCCGTTTTGCAGCCATCGCTGTGGCTATTGCAATTTTACGCTGCTGGCTGGTCGCGACGATTTGGTGCCCAGCTATTTGGATGCTGTTGAGCGCGAGTTCAAACGCTATCTGTCTGCACCGCTGCCCGTCGACACACTCTTTCTAGGTGGCGGCACACCCAGCTTTCTTCCACCTGATCAGTTGCAAGAGCTCTTGGAATTGATCGGGCGATGGTTCCTTCCAGGCGACAACCTTGAGTATTCTTGCGAAGTCAATCCAATCGACTGCCAACCTGAAAAGCTTCGCCTGCTGCGCGAGGCGGGAGTCAATCGAATCAGTCTCGGTGGTCAATCGTTTTCGAAGCGAAAACTCAAATTGCTCGAGCGGGATCATTCGCCCGAAGAGCTACGAACCGCAGTTCAGCGCTGCCATTCTTTTTTCGATCGCGTGTCTTTGGATTTGATATTCGCTACGCCCGACGAGACACTAGAGGAATGGAAAGCAGATCTGGATAGCGCGACATCTTTGGACCTGCGTCATCTTTCTACCTACGGACTGACGATCGAGTCGGGCTCCGCCTTTTTTAGCAGACTGCGTCGCGGCGAGCTGGAAGAACTGGACAATACCCTTCAAGGCGACTTGTACGAGCTGACGATCGAGCACATGACTTCGCAAGGCTGGACGCACTACGAAGTTTCCAACTTTGCGAACAATTCCTTGGGCACTGAGGAACATTGCCGGCACAATGAGGCTTATTGGCTTGGCAAGTATTGGTGGGGATTTGGGCCGGGCGCGGCCAGCTTTCTTCCCGTTGAAGCCTTAAGCCGCGAAGCCCAACCTGAAGCAGCTGAGGATTTCGCATTTCGTTCGACCAATCACCCCAGCACAATGAAGTACATTCGCAGGTTGCAGCATGAGGATTCACCGAAGCAGAATCACGAATCGGTGAATCAAGAACAATACATTCGAGAGCGACTCGTATTCGGATTGCGTCGACTGCAGGGCGTCCACTTAGAAACACTTGCTCGCGAAGTCGGTGAAAACGTGGAAGGATACTTCCAACCTTATCTCAAGAATTACTTGGATCAGGGCTGGTTGGAACGCGCGCCTGATGGCTACTTGCGTTTAACGCGCCGCGGACTGCTAATCAGTGATGCGATGTGGCCCGATCTGCTGGTAGGTTAGACTGGATATACTTTTCAAAACCCGGACGAGAATTCACGTCACGAAAGTTAACGCCACAAATCGATGGATGTTTTACCCGAGAACGAAATATACGAGGCGGTCGGCGAAGACGGATTCCGCAAACTTTGCGCGGCCTTTTATGCGCAAGTTCCCGAAGACGATATCCTTGGGCCGATGTACCCCCAAGAGGATATGGAAGGAGCCGAAGAGCGTTTGCTTTCTTTCCTAGTCTATCGATTCGGCGGTCCACAGGACTATATCGAGAAGCGAGGCCATCCTCGGCTGCGTGCTCGCCACATGCCCTTTGTGATCAACTCGGCAGGTGCCCAGCGCTGGCTGGAGATAATGGACCGTGCGATGGACGAAGCCGAAATTCCTGCTCCTGCGCGAGCTACCCTCCAAGTCTTCTTCGAGCACATAGCAAACTTTATGATCAATAGTCGCGACTAAATCGGCAACGTTGCATTTAAAAATCGCCGCAAGGAGAACCGCCCAATGAATAGACCTCAGGGCACCATCGAGTATCACAACGAGGGTCGAAGTGTTTTAGTGAGCGGCGGAGCCAATGGAATTGGCAGAAGCATTTGCGAACACTTTCACGCCAGTGGCGCAAGCGTCTACTGCATGGACGTGGACCAGCAAGCAGCCAACGAGCTGCCCGATGGGATAGTCTTCCTAAAAGGAGACACCAGCCGCGAAGCCGACTGCGAGGCGGCAGTGCTGCAAGCGTTTGAAGATAGTGGGGGACTCGACGTCTTAGTCAACAACGCTGCTATTCAGCCGCCTGAGTCTTATGTCCCGCTCGATGAACTATCCGAGGAGACCTGGAACAAGATCCTGGGCGTCAACTTCAGTGGATACACCTTTCTGGCCAAACACGCCGTGCGGGTAATGAAACGTCAACAATCCGGCGTTATCGTCAACATCGCCAGCGGCCAAGCACATCGAACGGCTCGGCAAGTAGCATGTTACGGCCCAATCAAAGCAGGC
>JBCCEO010000752.1:0-4172 GCA_039030255.1 Planctomycetota bacterium
CCACAACGTCTATGGGCCGCATGGTACGTGGGACGGCGGGCGCGAAAAAGCTCCTGCGGCAATCTGCCGTAAGGTCCTCGAGGCCTTAGATTCCTCAAACTACAGCATTGAAATCTGGGGAGACGGAAAACAAACCCGGAGTTTCATGTACATCGAGGATTGCATAGATGGAATCCTGAAGATTATGGATAGCGAATTCACTGAACCCTTGAACCTGGGATCATCAGAACTGATCTCGATCAATGGTCTCGTATCCATCGTCGAAGAACTGGCGAGTTGCCAGCTCGAGCGAAAATACAAATTGGACGCGCCTAAAGGTGTGAATGGACGGAACAGCGACAACACATTGATTTCCAAAGTCTTTGGCTGGGAGCCAAGCATCAGCCTAAAGTCAGGTATGGCAAAAACGTTGGAATGGATTCGCAGCGAATTTAAAGCCAAAAAGAAAAACGGCGCAGGTGCAGTTTCCGAAGAGGAGATTGCAAAATGAGCGTACCGCTTTCTATCGGCATGCCCATATACAACGCCGCAGCTTACTTAGAAGAAGCAATCGCTTCTCTTTTGAAGCAAACATATGGCGACTTTGAGCTGATTATTTCAGACAACCGTTCTACAGATGCATCTGTCAGCATCTGTCGTGATCTCGCTGCCACAGACAGTCGGATTTCCGTTGTAGTACGATCTGAAAACGTTGGCGTTTGTCGTAATTTTAATGAAGTGTTTTACCGATCCAGAGGCGAGTACTTCAAATGGGCGGCAGGTGATGATAGATGTGATCCAAACTATCTCTCGCGATGCATCCATGTATTGCAGGAAAACGAGCAGGTAGTTTGTTGCCACAGTCGAACCGTTAAAGTCACACCATCGAATTGCCCCAGGCCTGATTTCGGCGACCCGACTGTGTTTTTGTCCAATGATGGAACACGCAAGCTAGACGCAAGTGGTCCACAGCCGAGCTCTCGATTCGAAGATGTCTTGCTGAGTTCGGGCTGGGGAGTCCGTTCTTATGGAGTCGTCCGACGAACTTGCTTGGAAAGGACCAGATTGATTCAGCCCTATTTCGGTTTTGAGAAGGTGCTGATGGCGGAACTGAGCCTGATGGGACGGTTCCACGATGTTGAAGAGGTCTTGTTCTTTCAACGGATACACCAAGAGTCAACGTCCAGCTTAGCCACCGCAGAGCGGCAACAGGAATGGTTCGCACCCGAGACAAAGCGGGTGAAACGCGGACTACCAATTCGCATGCGGCTCTTTCGCGGATACTTGGCAGCGATACGTCGAAGCAAAATCTCCTGGATGGAGAAGTCGAAATGCTTCCTTGCGCTCGGCAAGTACCTGGGACAGTTCGGCAAATGGCGATCGATTATTGGCTCAGCCGGTTTGGGTAACTCTGGTGATGCGTACTCTACATCGGAGGCGCGACCATGAGCAGCACTACTGCCGTCATTACAGTTTGCCCGCTTTGTGGTTCGTCCCAGCTGCGCGAGGTTCTTGATATAGAGTCAATTCCGGTTCACGTTTGCGTTATGGAATCGTCCCGGGAAGAAGCTATTCAAGCGCCTACCGGGAGCCTCGCCTTGCGGTGGTGCGATGGGTGCTCTTTCCTGTTCAATGCGGCGTTCGAATCCGAAAAACTCGACTTTCACCCCGGTTACGAGGCATCCCTTCGGCATTCCAAGACATTCCAGCGATTTATTCGCGCTGTAGCAGATCGACTGGGCAGCAAGTACCAGTTGCATGACAAGGACATCGTGGAAATTGGCTGCGGTGATGGATTCTTTCTATCGCTACTTGCAGAGCAAGGCGCGAATCGATGCGTGGGTTTTGACCCAAGTGCTCCGTCGACTGGGCGCATCGAGACGGGACGCGGTTCGGTTCAGTTGATTCGAGACTATTACGGCATCGAAAGTGCGGAGGTTCCTTGCGATTTCCTGTGCTGCCTATCGGTCATGGAGGATCTTGCCAGACCGCATGAGTTTGTCAGCGAGGTGACAGAAGTTCTGGGCACACGACGAGTTCCTTGTTACTTCGAAATCTTCAATGGATTCGGATCTGTTGCATCTGGAAACCACTGGAGTTTGCTCTACGAGCAATGCAACTACTTCAATCTATCTACTTACGAGGCGTTATTTCAGAATTGCGGATTTGAGCTTCTTGATTCTGGATTCTGCTACGGAAACGATGAATACATATTCGTTGAAGCACTTTGGGACGGGACCTCGCCGCGCCGCGGCATTGAGCCGCAGTGTCCGACAATCCCAGAGCATCTAGAGACCGTAGCAGTTCGGCGGGAGAATGAGATTCTGCAATGGCGCAGCCAATTGGGGTCAGTCGCTGATCTTGGCAAAAGCGTCATTCTCTGGGGGACCGGAGGCAAAGGAGTAAATTTTCTCAACGCAATTGGCCCCGACTCTGGAATTCAATATGCGGTAGATATCAATCCTCGTCGACAAGGATTGTATGTCCCAGGCACAGCCCAAGAAATCGTTGCACCTGAGCAGCTCTGCAAGATTCAACCTGACTACGTAGTCATAACAAATCCCTTGTACGAAGAAGAGATTTTGGAGCAATTAAGAATTCTCTCTGTTTCCTGTCAGTGTTGGTTGTTGAGGTGAGACCGATGTTGGCAATGAGACGTAAACGACGAATGCTCAAGGTTGAGTTCTGGAACATACTGGAACTTTCTGATTCGCAGCGATTGGACTGGCAAAGACTCTGTTCTCAGAGGAAGGAATACAAGAACGGGTTCTACCATTATGAATACGCACGAGCCGTCGCAATGTGCGGTCGCCGCGTAGAAGTCCTAGCATTTTGTCGCGGGGAGACAGTCGTAGCAATACTTGTCTACGAGATCATCCGTGGAAAGCTAGCCGGCCCTCCAGCAAGTCTTATTGCTGAATGCGGGGCAGTCATCGAGTGCAACTCTTTGAGTAACGAAGAGCAGAACGAAATTAGTGCGGCCGCTCCCAAGTATGCCTTTGATTCTGCTCCTCCATCATCAAGTCTAGAGCCCTATGTATTGGAACGTGATTTGGCTCGTTTTATTGACCTTTCGCAAGGAGTGCCACCCTATATGAAAGGCATGTCGGAACGTTCACGCCTGTTTAAAGAGACGGAACGCAAGGGACGCAAACTGGCACGTGAAATTGGGGAATGGCACTTCGAAGCAAATTCCCGCGATACGCGCGCTCTTGATGCTTTGATGGCTTGGAAATCGGAGCAATATACGCAGTCCAATACGCTCAACAAATTCGGAATTACGTGGATTCGCGATTTGCTCGTGCGATTACTTGATGCCGATTCGATGCATGGCTTATCGACGCTATTTAGTGTTCTCTATGTGAAGGGAGCAGCTGCAGCTTCGCATTTTGGATTGTTGGCCAACAATGTGCTCTCTTGGTGGTTCTTGGCCTACGATCCGAAACTCGCCAAATACTCGCCAGGGAATCTCTTGCTCCTCTCTCTCATTAAGGATTGCGATGCGCTAGGGGTGCAAAGAATCGATCTTGGCCGCGGCGATGAACGGTATAAGATTCAGGTTGCAAATGGACACTTCGACATCTGCGAAGGAGTTATAGAACCCAATTGGTTGCTACAAGGGTGGAATCAGACTTGGTATGCCGGCCGTAGATTCGCTTCAAATCTTCCGCTTCTACAGCATCCTCTCAACATGCTGCGACGCTATCGAAATCGGCTGAAAATTAGAGCGGAGGCGAACAATGAAGATTGATATCCTCCGAATGTCGCAAGTTGGAAACGGCCAGCTTAATCGCTGGCGTGAGCTTCAAGCCGCACAGCCAGAAACAAGAAATGCATTCCTTAGTCCGGAATTCGCCCAGCATGTGGACGCTGCAGGAATGGATGTCGAAGTTGCGATCAGCACAGATAGCCGCACCGATCACTTTGCGGTCCTTCCTTTCCAACGAATGGGCATGGATGCATATCCTGTCGGGTGGCCGGCCGCAGATTTTAACGCCGTCCTGACGACAAATGCAGAGAAGTTACCACTGGTCGAGATGATTGAAAGCTCGGGTGTAAGGTGTTTCCGCTTTGATCACCTTGTAGATCCGCACGGATTGCTGAGCGCTTATAGCTTTGCACAGGAAACGTCTCCCTACATCTGCTTGCAGAAAGGGTTCGAATGGTACGCAGCATCAAAACACAATAGTGGC